>JACVRP010000155.1 GCA_014534385.1 Cyanobacteria bacterium Co-bin13 | reverse complement strand
GGTGATTGGCTGGATTGATGATGGCTTAATCGCCACAGTTGCCATCACTGAGATCAGCCAGTTTCTGCTTGAAAATCGACGCAACGTCGGGCAAAAGTCTACCCCAATCTCCTCTGAGAAAGCTCAAGAAGCTGTGATTGATGTCCCCGCAGTTTCTGTTGGCTAACCCCTTGCAAATTACTATTCTTCAATCGAGAGAGAGAACACCATGTCCACTTCTGTAAAAGAACAGCTCAATACTGATTGGCAAAAGGCTCAAGAGGTCGGCAGTCAGCGAGCATCTCGACTGCGGGAAATCTTGAAATCAGCCTCCTCAGAAGCGTTTACAGAACTAAGAGGGGGATCCTCTGAAGTGCGGGAGCTGAGCCGAGCAGCTTTGGCTAACCTGATTACCTACCTGAAAACACAAGATCTAGGCGGAGAAGCGGCCCCTGCACCCCAAGATTCTGCTCTGGCGAATGACCTGATCTTGATAGAGGCTCAGGCTCGCGAAGAGACGGTTGAAAAGGATATTCCTTCCTGGCGGCAGCTGTTGACTGAGCTTTTTGGGCTGGTGCGTAATCGCCGCGCTGACTGGATGCAGTTTTTGGGGCAGCAGGTTAACCGCTACAGCGCAAAAGTTGATAGTGAACTGACTCAGGAATACGGCGATCGCTACCAGCGCGTCAAAGAGCAGGTCCAGAAGGCTCGGTCTCGCTATGGAGCTGCTCCTTCGGCCAGCACCCAGGCCAGTTCTGAGGCTCCGGCGACCCCAGTTGAGATTGAAGTGCTGGAAGACTAGTGTCTAATCCAGTGCAGGCGGTCTGACGCTGCCAAGAATTTGTTGGCAAGAAGTTAAAGACTTAGCTTTGGGGGTAGGAATTCTTACCCCCATTTCTGTGTTCTGGCGCTGCCGTTCCGGTGTAAAACTAGGGGCGTAGGCCCTGCTCTGGTGGAGATCCTACGTCCCCTATTTGCTAAGGATAAACAGCTGTGCCCACGCTTCTGGTCAAAAACATTCACACGCTGGTGACGATGGACGAGCAGCGGCGGGAGATCCGGCAGGGGGCGCTGTGGGTGCGGGACCAGGCGATTGAGCAGGTGGGCACGACGGCTGAACTGCCGCAGACCGCCGACGAGGTGTTAGACCTGCAGGATCGACACGTAGTTCTGCCAGGGTTGGTCAATACCCATCACCATTTTTTTCAAACGCTGACGCGGGCGATTCCGGCGGTGCAGAACGTGGAGCTTTTTGGCTGGTTGCAGGGGCTGCTGCCGATCTGGGCCCACCTGTCGCCGGAGGCGATTCGGGTGAGTGCTCAGATTGCGGCGGCTGAACTGATGCTGTCGGGCTGCACAACTGCCAGCGATCATCTCTATATCTATCCCAATGGCTGCACCCTGGACGATGAAATTGAGGCGATTCAGGAGGTTGGTCTGCGGTTTCACGCCAGTCGAGGCAGCCTGAGCTTGGGGCAGAGTCAGGGAGGGCTGCCGCCCGACGCCTTAGTGGAGCAGGAAGACTTTATCTTGAGGGACTCTCAGCGGCTGATTGAGCAGTACCACGATAATTCCCGCCATGCCATGCTGCGGATTACGCTAGCGCCCTGTTCTCCCTTTACCGTTTCCCAGGACCTGATGCGGGAATCGGCGGCGCTGGCGCGATCGCACCCAGGCGTGCGCTTGCATACCCACCTAGCCGAAAATGCCAATGATGTGGCCTACAGCCTAGAGCGGTTTGGCTTGCTGCCGGGAGACTATGCTCGTTCGGTGGGTTGGCTGGGGCAGGATGTGTGGCACGCTCACTGCGTCAAGCTGAGTGAGGCTGCGATCGCAACCTTTGGTCAGACCGGCACTGGCGTGGCCCACTGCCCCTGCAGTAACATGCGGTTGGCTAGCGGCATGGCTCCCATCCGCCAAATGCTCGACCAAAACGTGCCGGTAGGGCTGGGCGTCGATGGTTCGGCCTCCAATGATTCTGGTCATCTTTTGCAGGAGGCGCGAACGGCGCTGCTGCTGGCCCGGGTGCGTGAGGAAAACCCCGCTGCTCTGACTGCCCGCGAGGCTTTAGAAATCGCTACGCGCGGCGGAGCCCGCGTGTTGGGCCGAGACGACATTGGCTCTTTAGCACCGGGTATGGCCGCCGACTTTGTTGCGGTTGACGTCGATACGCCTGCCTTTGCCGGGGCTCACACCGATATTGTGGCGGCCCTTCTCCTCTGTCAGGTTGACCGGGTAGCTTATAGCTTTATCAACGGGCGTAAAGTGATTGACCAGGGTCACCTGACAACCCTGGATCTGCCGCTGCTGGTGGAGCGGCACAACCGGACTGCAGAGGCTCTGTTAGCGGCGGCTAAGCGCTGATTCTAGGCCCGAAGGCTCAGAAATGAAGGGTGAAAATAAAGTTTCTAAAGGGATTGGGCAGCCAGATGGCTGTTCGCGGGATCGCTGCTCATAATGGGGGGTATTGCTAAAGCCTGTTTGCGTCTTTGCAGGATCGGGCGGGTCCGCCCTCTCGCTGTCAACCCTGCTAAGTGAGTACTATGTCCATTGCGGATCTCTTGAATACAGGAATTGAGCAGGCCCGGCTGGGCTCTTTTCAAACAGCGGTTGCCCAATTCGATCAGGTCATTCAACTCGATCCCAGCTGTGCCAAGGCCTACTATAACCGTGGCTGTGCCTACCGGGATCTCAAGAACCCAGAAGCGGCTATCCAAGACTTTTCTCGCGCTATTCAGCTGAACCCTGATTTTGTTAATGCCTATATTAATCGGGGCAGCACCTTTCGAGTGCTGGGTCAGGTAGAGCTGGCCTTGGCCGACTTTGAGACTGCGATTTGGTTAGCGCCTGAGGGGGTCAAAGCGTTTGCAAACCGGGGCCGATTGCGTCTGGATTTGGAGAACTATGGCAGCGCGATCGCAGATTTTACGACTGTTTTGCTGCGTCGGCCTAAGTTCGCCAAGATGTACCTCTGGCGGGGCCTGACCTATCTTAAGCAGGGAGCCCATGAGGCCCTGGCCCAGAACCGACGAGAAGCTTATCAGCTGGCCGTTGCCGATCTAGATCAGGCGCTCCATCTCCAGCCCGATTTGACCGAGGCCTACAACTACAGAGCAGTCGCCTATTTTCAGATGGGCAACTTTTATCAGGCGGCGCTAGATCTCAACCAGGCGCTGGCCCACCAGGCCGATTTTGTAGAAGCCTACATTAACCGGGGTATGCTGCGCCATGAACTAGGGGACTACCCAGGCGCAATCGATGACTATACAACCGTGCTAGAGCTGGACCCCAGCCTGCAGGAGCGGGCCTACAACCAGACACTGGTGGGGTTAGCCCTGGCCAGCCCCCAAGACACCCTGAGTGAAGACAAGCCCCTGAATCTGCGCTTCCGGCTGGCCGATCTCTATGACCACCGGGGAACGCTGCGGGCCCAGGTCGGCGATTTAGAGGGTGCGATCGCAGATTTTTCCCTGGCTAGCCGCTTTAACGCTACGGCTCCTCGCATCTACGCCAACCGGGGCAGGATCTTCAGCGAGCTTCAGCGTTATATTGAGGCAATTGCCGATTTTGACAAAGCAATCTTACTCAAACCCGGCTATGCCCTGGCCTACTGCCATCGCGGCTACGCGCTCTACCATCTGCAGGATTGGACTACAGCCTTAGAAGACTTCAACCAGGCCATTGAGTTAGATCCCTACCTGGCTGAAGCCTATATTGGTCGAGGCCATACCAGCATTCAGCTGCAGCACGATGCTGAACTGGCAATGAACGACTTTCGCAAAGCCCTGGCCCTGTCTTGGGAGACCGGCATTTCTAAGCGATCGCGGCTGATTTAGAGGGAGCGCGAGGCAGTATAGACGCCCTCAGGACAGAGAGCTGGGATGGTCAGGCGGCGAACTGGGAGGCAAATCTTCATCGGGCCAGACCTCAATGGAGTCTACATCAATGGTCAGCGACTGCTTGTCCTGGTCTAGCGGCTGTCCTGCGGGCAGGTTTGCGGTCATATCGCTAACGGTTTCCCGCAGCTGGCTCCGCAGCTTGCGAGTACGCTGTTTAACCTGGCCGAACACCTGGCCCCACTGGCCCTTTGCGGTATCTGACAGCTGCTGGACGCGCTCCTGCAGCTGGTCGGCAATCTCCTGGGAACTCTGCGGTGTCGGGCCGAGCCGTTCGCGGGTATGGGCGTAGTCTTCCTTGAGCGCTGCCGCAGCATCCGCCGCTTTTTGCGCCCAGCCTGGTCCAAAGACCGCTGGAGCCTGTACGGCTGAGTCGCGCACCATAATGCGCTTACGACCTGCACTAATGACGGCCTCTGGAGCGAGTGCATAGACGTCTTCAGACAGGCCCCGCAGCCCCTCCGGCGCAAAGCCATAGGCCAGAATAAGGCCGGTGCGGGAGTTGAGCCGAAAATCCACCAGTCGGCCTACCCGGTCACCGGCATCGGACCACACTTCCTGCCCGGTCATGGGCTGGGTTTGGTCTAGCCGGTGGGGCGCATGGTCGGTGATTGGCCTAACGACCACGCTGTCTTTGCCAATCGACTCAATCTGGACCCAACTAAAGGTGCGGCGCTCCCGCCCCATTAGCCCCCCTCGGCACACAATGCCTTCAACCTGGTGAGCCTGAGCATCTACCAGCACCTCCGAAACCCGTCCGACAACTTCGGTGGTGTTGATGTCGATCACCAGCCGATGGAGCAGTTCTCCCTGTTGCAGAGTGTCGGGTGTGGCGGCCATGTTTGCTCCTTAGAAACGTCGAGTGTGACCCAACTGCCAGAGTGAGTAGCTGAGCACCAGGCTGCTCAATGCTAAAATCTCTTCTCTATCGCTATCCTAATCCACTGTCTGCTCATCTCGTGGAGCCGCTGCTAAACTCTTTCTCCAGATAATTTTTCTGAGCGAACGAAACAGTTAATATGAAAGCAGATAGACGTTATACGTAAGTAGTAGGGTAGGGGTAAACCCCAAACGCGCCGGCATCCCTGCCTTTACACAGTCAACGTTGGAATGCGATCGCAATGTACCGCAAGCGAGGTCCAAACGGTCTTTTATCAGCAGAGGAAGAAAATTTAGAATCAGAGCGGGTAAAAGACGTAAAGCTCATTCTAGACAATCTTTTTCAGCGCGAAGAGACAACCGTCAAAATGGTTCTGGACTGTCTCTACGACATCGGTTCAGTACGTCTCATCAACCGCAAGATTTCTGCCCAATCTCTTCGGGGTCCGCTTAAAGCGATTGCTCGGATGAGTAAGCCAGCCTTTCGACTTTTTGCGCTGCGCCGACTGCAAAGACAGGCTCCTCAGCTCATTACCGACTGGCTTTACTCCCAGGCGGCTAAGGCTCCCCGCGATCCCGCTCCTCCTGAGGAGGACATCACTCTGATTGACGTGGTGCCCACCCCTGCCGAACTGCCGCCTGCGAAACTGCCCCCGCTGGTCGAAATTCAGGCGGCTGAGATCAACTCTCTGCGAGGTCGCATCAGCCGACTAACCATTCTGCTGGTAGCTGTGCTTCTAGTAACCGGCAGCCTCATCATGTTCAGCTGAGACAATTCAACAATCCCGTAGAGAATCCCTGCTTGAGGCTGCTGTCGGTCCTGAGCTGCCGCTAGGCTCTAGCTGAACTTAGCTAACGCTGCCGGGGCTGGGCTAAGCTGCCCCGGTCTCAGGACTCCGAGGGTGTTTCAGCCTTTCTAAACAGCCGCTGCAGCGTTAGCTGAATGCCCAGCAAAAACAGCCCCAGTCCGGCCAACCCAAACACGCCAGCGCCCAAGGCCACAACGCCAACAACCAGCGTTCGCACGGCAGAGGAAATGTTGATCACAGCCGTGTTGTCAGAAGTGATGGGCTTGTTGGCAAAGGTAATGGCAATGGAGGTCATTAGCCGGTAAATCACGATTGCCAAAGAGCCCGAGATAAAGGCTCCGCTAAAGCAGCGCAAGATCTTGCCGATGGGCGAGAGGCTGCTAGTGCTGGTTTTTGCGTCGGATGGAGTAGGGGTATCGGCCATTGCTCGACCTCCAAAAGTTGCTGTCTATAGCATCGCACAAGCTTACTCGGCTCAGTTTGTCAGGTGTCTAGCCAAACTCCTGAGGCTGTACAGCGGGCTGTCCAAATCTTTAGGTCGGGGTCGGCGATGCGATCTTGCACCTGCTGCTGAATAGCCTCGGCCTCGGCAGCTGACTCTGCCAGGGTAAATACGGTTGGCCCCGATCCTGACATGAGTGTGCCTAGACCGCCTGCCTCAGCCATGCGATCGCGTAGGTGCTCGACCTGGGGATGGGCCGCAAAGACGACCTTCTCAAAATCGTTGCACAGAGCCCGGCCAATGCCGGCCTTATCCTTCTGGCTTAGGGCTGAGACCATTGCCCCTGAGCGCACCTCGGCCCGACGCGATGCAAAGCCAGCTTCGTCCGACAGGTAGGAGCTGTTGAACTGGCTGCGGTAGGTCTGGTAAGCCCAGGGAGTAGAGACTGCCAGGGTCTGATATTTGGCTAGCACGACGTGGAGATCGTCAACGCCGACCAGGGGATCTAGCTGCTCGCCCCGACCTGTTGCGATCGCAGTTCCCCCCGAGATTGAAAAAGGTACGTCTGAGCCCAGTTCTGCGCCCAGCACCTGCAGTTCTCCCTGGGTTAACCCCAGCTCCCACAACAAATCCAGCCCCACCAGCACCGCTGCCGCATTAGACGAGCCGCCCGCCAGCCCTGCCCCGACCGGAATGCGCTTTTCCAACGTAATTTCCACGCCCCCATAGCGCGTCATTGCTGCTGGGAACCGCTCAACCAGCAGGGCTGCGGCCCGATAGGCCAGGTTAGTTTTGTCTGTGGGCACCAGAGCACTGTCGCAGCGCAGACGAATCTGATCGACGCCAATGCTGCGAACCGTCACCCGATCGGTCAGGCTGATGCTCTGCATCACCATCACCAGCTCATGAAAGCCATCGGGTCGAGCCCCAATAATTTCCAGGTACAGGTTAATTTTGGCCGCTGCCAGCAGCGAGTAGAAACGCATGGGAATATCAGGGGGTGAGAGGGTTAGGTGAAAAGAGAAAAGAAAGAGGTTCTGAAGCGGGCAGCAGAAATTTGCTGTAGAGCTGCGCCCGATCCAGTCAGGCCTCGGAGGCGCTTGTTTTTTCCTTCAGGATTGTATTACTCAATGCGACCCACTGCTCCACACCGAGATCTTCGGCTCTTGACTGGTCTGGAATTTGCAGCGTCGCCATCAAAGCGCTCAGGTGGTCCCGGTCAATCATGCCCTTGAGATTATTGCGCAGCATCTTACGCTTGCTGGAAAATCCCAGCGTCACGAGCTGATTCAACAGGTGCGGATCAGTGGCGGCGGGTAAGACTGGGCGCGGAGTCAGGCGCACGACGGCAGATTCGACCTTGGGCGGTGGGTAAAAAGCACTGGCTGGCACCAGACAAACGCGTTCGCAGGCCGCCAGGTACTGTACCCGCACCGAAAGCGCTCCAAAAGTCCGCGACCCTGGCTTGGCGTAGAGCCGATCGGCAACCTCGCGCTGCACCAGCAGCACAATTGACTCAAAGGGGCAGGGATTGGGAGCCGCGATGGTGCCCAGCAGCTTTTCTAAAATGGGCCCTGTGATGTAATAAGGAATGTTGGCTACCACCTTGTTGGGCCAGCCCAGCGCGTATCCCGGCTGAGCCTCTAGCGCCGCCTGCCAGTCCAGCGTTAAAAAGTCGCCCTGGAGCAGCACAAAGTTATCGGCCTGGGCAAACTGCTTGACCAGCTTACGGCAGAGATCCCAGTCAATCTCCACAGCCACGACGGCCCCTGCCTGGGTCAGCAGCTGGCGAGTCAAAACCCCGGTGCCGGGGCCGATTTCTAAAATGCGATCGCAGCGGCTCACGGCTGCTGCCGCCACAATCGCCTGCAGCACCTTTTCACTGCGCAGCCAGTGCTGGCCAAACTGTTTTCGAGGTCTGGAAGAAGTCACCTATTTCACCTGCTCGTTCACCGGCTGCTTGATATACCGGCTATCTAGACATCCAGCTGTCCTGGGACTGTCCTCTTCCACCCTACTGGATTCCTGGCCTGTTCTATAGCTGTCCCAGGTATCCTCTGCGAGGGGAGCGGGTTGCGAACGAAATTAATCCGGGAGGTCAGCCCAATGTCCTTTCAAAATCCGTGTCCTGATATAGCCGTCGCCACATAGCTTAGGACATCCGATTTTTGGGGGTGTGGGGCTGCGC
>JACVRP010000131.1 GCA_014534385.1 Cyanobacteria bacterium Co-bin13 | reverse complement strand
TGACGAACCAGCCCCTCCTGCTGTTGGGGGTTGGCCTTTTCGCTGGTAAAAACCAGCGTTGGCACCTGCTGGGTCTGCCAGAGGTGGGCCGTGGTGGGCAGATTCAGAGTGCGGCTCATGACCACCCGCAGCGGTGCGTGGGCGCTTTGGCCGTGGGTGGTCAGGTGGGGGTTATCTCGCCGAACCGTGTTGCCGCCGACAATTACCGCATCACAGGTTGAGCGTAGGCGGTGTACGGTGGCTCTGGCCTCTGGCCCGGTAACCCAAGCGCTGTGCCCGGTAGTGGTGGCGATTTTGCCGTCTAGGGTCATGGCGTATTTGAGAATGCCTAGGGGAGCCTGATGGGTGACCCGATACACAAACGCTTCGTTGAGCTTCTGGCAGGCTGCTTCCTCGACCCCAACAATCACCTCCAGCCCGGCCTCGCGCAGCCGCTGGACTCCGCTGCCCGCTACCCTGGGGTCGGGGTCGATCATGCCCACGACAACCTGGCGAATGCCTGCCTGAATCACAGCTTCAGTGCAGGGCGGGGTTCGTCCAAAGTGGTTGCAGGGCTCCAGGTTGACGTAAAGGGTGCTGCCCACCGTGCGATCGCCTGCCGCCCGAATCGCAAATACCTCTGCATGAGGCTGGCCTGCTCCCGGATGAAAGCCTTCTCCCACCAGCTGCCCCGCCTGAACAATCACTGACCCAACCATTGGATTGGGTGCAGTTTGCCCAGCGGCTTGCTGGGCCAGCTCCAAGCAGCGCTGCATCCACTGCCTATGTACTGGGTCATGGGTCTGGGAGACGGGGGGCAAAGCACACCTCAGGCGACAGCGCCTACTGGATAAAACAGACTGTCTGTTAAGGGACTGGATGGGTCAGGTGAACGGCCTGGGGGTTAAGCGCCAGGTGCAGCGAGTCGCCGTAGGCCAGCCCAGCAATGGCAGGAGCCAGCACCTCCAGCGTGGAGGGAGCCTGAAAATGGGCCGGTTTAGTCTCTGGATGGGGATAATAAATCCAGCCCGGGTAGAGCTGCTGCTGAGATTCTACCTGACAGCGGCAGAAGGAAAAGGTTTCGGCAGGATGGTGGGGCGACCACTTAACCTGGGCCAGGGTAATCTCTGGCTGCACCAGCCGGGGCACTAGAGGCGCAATAGACACGTTCAGCGTGCCCAGGAAAATCGGGCCAAGATCCAGTCCTCGGGCCTGAAAGTGCGGGATCTGCATTTCAATGGTGCCTCTGGGATAGGGGCTGTGGGCAGCTTGTCCAGACGCCACCTGATGTCCTGGCACCACAACGCCAGGAACTACCCGCCAGGAAGATAGATCGTCAGGCAAAGACAGCATTAGGGCAGGACCAGTTGGGCTGAGGCGTTAAAGCACTGGCGACTAAGCCCATAGGTCACCAGAATGGCAGTGAGCAGCGTGGAAAAAGCCAGAATAAACATGATCAGCATCTGGTAGAGGGCCGCATCGAGGGGATTGACCCCGCTGAGCAGCTGCCCGGTAATGATGCCGGGCAGCGTGACAATGCCCACCACCATCATGGCGTTGAGGGTCGGAATCAGCCCAGCCTTGACGGCTTCGCGGCGGTAGCCAGCTATGGCCTGCTTGGGTGTCGCCCCCAGACTAAGATGGGTTTCGATTTCAATTCGGCTGTTTTGCAGCGTGCTGTGCAGGCGGTCGCCCGCAATTGAGGCGGCGTTCATCGCATTGCCTAAAATGATGCCGGCCAGCGGCACCAGATAACGCGGCTCGTACCAGGTCTCAGGGCGGATCACCAACAGGCTCGTGTAGGCCAGGGTGAGGGCCGTACTGGCCAGCAGGGAAGCCCAGATCAGGGGCAGCAGTCGCGACAGCTTTTTGCTGATGCGGTTGCGGGCGACCACTGCAGCGATGGTCAGCATCACCAGAATGACGGCCAGCACCGCTAGCGGATTTCGCCAGGCAAACATAATGGCCAGAAAGTAGCCTACCGCTACCAGCTGCACAATGGTCCGCAGGGTTGCGATCGCTAAATTCCAGCCCAGGCCCAACTGCTGCCAGCTAGATAGGCCAATGGCTGCTGCCATTAACCCGACAGCCCACAGCAGCCGGATAAAATCAAGTTGAATCAGGCCATCCACAGATAAACTTGCCTAAAGGAAAAAGGGGCGCGGCCCTTGGGACTTCATCATTCTATTAACTTAGGAGATGATGGTAACAGGCGGGTTTGGGCACAGTGAAGTTTATGCCTGCGTTCCTTAGATTGTGGGAGCCAGAGCTTTCATGCACCGGCTTTGTTGTCTTAATTACGAGTGAGTGTGACGAGTGAGTGCAATTCCACCCATTGATTTAACTCAGCAATTCCAGTCGATTCAGGACGAGGTTGGCGCTGCGGTGATGCAGGTGCTGGCATCGGGGCAGTACATCAACGGCCCGCTGGTCGAAACCTTTGCTAAAGCGTTTGGGGAGTATGTAGGCACGTCAGAGTGCGTGGTTTGCAACTCTGGCACCGATGCCCTCTACCTGGCTCTACGGGCGCTGAACATTGGTCCCGGAGACGAGGTTATCACCTCACCTTTTACCTTCATTGCCACCGCTGAGATGATCAGTGCCGCTGGGGCCACCCCAGTTTTCGTGGACATTGACCTGAGCAGCTTTAACCTAGACGTGCAAAAGCTGGAGCAGGCCATCACCGAAAAGACCCGCGCTATCATGCCCGTGCATCTGTTCGGTCAGCCCACCGATATGGCAGCGGTTATGGCAATCGCCGAGCGTCACCAGATTGCCGTCATCGAAGATTGTGCCCAGGCAACCGGAGCCCGCTGGGGTGAGCAGCAGGTGGGCAGCATAGGACATGTGGGGGCCTTTAGCTTTTTTCCTACCAAAAACCTGGGCGGCTGCGGCGATGGCGGTGCCCTCACCACTAATAACCCAGAAATCGCAGAGTCTGCCCGAATTATCCGAGAACACGGTAGCCGGGTCCGCTATTATCACGAAGCAGTCGGCATCAACAGCCGTCTGGATGCGCTGCAGGCCGTGATTCTGCAGATCAAGCTGCGCTACCTGGATGAGTGGAATGCTCGTCGCTCAGCCGTGGCCGAAGAGTATGAGCGGCTGCTGGCTCCTATTCCCGGCGTGATTACGCCCCAGCCCGTCACCGGCGGCACCCCAGTCTGGAACCAGTACACCCTTCGCCTAGAGGCGGCTGAGGCCGATGGAGCAGTGCGCGATCGCATCCGCCAACACATGCAGTCCCAGGGCGTGCTGCCGATGGTGTACTACCCACTGCCGCTGCATCAGCAGCCCGTCTATGCCCATCTAGGCTATGGGCCAGGCAGCCTACCGGCCTCGGAACAGGCCGCCCGCCAGGTGCTGTCCCTGCCGATGTTTCCAGAGCTGTCCCTAGATCAGCAGGCCAAAGTGGTCTACAGCCTCAAAGAAGCCCTGGTACAGGCGCTTCATTGATTTATCTCAATGGGGTGAATTTGCAATGCAAGGTTACAATTTGCCCCATTTGAAGCAAAGATATTTGTAGTTATCTATACTATGTTTAAGGAGCCTAAATTTCGCTGGCGATTCTTCTAAAGGATCTAGAGCGGAGCTGGCCATCCCACGGGTTCATGGGGCAGAAGCTCGTCGCCTGTTGTAGACACCTGTTGTAGACATATGGGCCAGTGGGTTCATGTCACACGTCTTCAGTCTCAGCAGGAGCAGTAGAGTTCCCCGTGCAAGACCCCCGAGAATTTCCGCTACGACAGTACAGTGCCGACACCGTTGCCCGCTATTTTCGCTATCGCCCTTGGGAAGTGGTCTGGCGGGCCCTCCAAATTCTCTGGTGGATGGGCGGCTTTGTCCTAGCAATGCAGTTTGACCACTGGCTGGGTCAAGAGGAAGCCAATAAGCAGGTCCGCGCCACCCACCTGCGGCAGACGCTGACCCACCTGGGTCCAACCTTTATTAAGGTGGGTCAGGCCCTGTCTACCCGACCCGACCTAATTAGAAAAGACTTTTTAAACGAGCTGACTAAGCTCCAGGACCAGCTGCCGCCCTTTCCTAACCCGCTGGCCAGAGCCATTATTGAGCAGGAGCTGGGGCTAGCACCGGAGGAAGTTTACAGCACTTTCTCCGCCGACCCCGTCGCTGCCGCTAGTTTGGGCCAGGTTTACAAAGCTCGTCTCTTCAGCGGTGAAGAAGTGGCGGTTAAAGTGCAGCGGCCAAATCTGCTGCCGTCCCTTTGCCGAGACCTCTTTCTGATGCGCTGGGCGGCTGGCTGGCTGGGCTGGTTTTTGCCGCTTAACCTGGGCCACGACCTCACCCTAATTGTGGATGAGTTTGGCATCAAGCTGTTTGAGGAAATCGACTACCTCAACGAAGGCCGCAATGCCGAGCGTTTTGCCACCAACTTTCGCGACGACCCCCACGTCAAAGTCCCTGAGATCTACTGGCGTTACAGCACCCAGCGGGTACTCACCCTGGAGTGGATCAATGGCTTTAAGCTGACCGATACCGAGCGCATCAAGCAGGCTGGGCTAAACTCTGACGAGCTGATTGAGATCGGGGTCACCTCTGGGCTGCGGCAGCTGCTGGAGTTTGGCTTTTTCCACGCCGACCCCCATCCCGGCAATCTGTTTGCTATGCCCGATGGGCGCATGGCCTACATCGACTTTGGCATGATGGATCAGCTCAGCCAGGAGACCAAGGAAACCCTGGTTGACTCGATAGTGCATCTCATTAACAAGGACTATGAGCTGCTGGCTGCCGACTTTGTTAGGCTCGGCTTCTTGACCCCCGACACCCAGCTCACCAACATTATTCCGGCGTTAGATACGGTGCTGGGTGATGCCTTGGGGGCAAAAGTCAGCGAGTTTAACTTTAAGACGACCACCGATCAGTTCTCAGAGCTGATGTATGACTACCCCTTCCGCGTACCGGCCAAGTTTGCCCTGATTATTCGGTCTCTGGTGACGCAGGAAGGGCTGGCCCTAAGCCTAAATCCAGACTTCAAGATCGTAGACATTGCCTACCCCTACGTTTCAAAGCGGCTGCTGACGGGAGAAAGCCCTTCCCTACGGCGACGGCTGCTGGAGGTTTTGTTTAAGAACGGGCAGTTCCAGTGGGCCAGGTTAGAAAATATGATTGCGATCGCAAGGAGCGATCGCAACTTTGACCTGCTGCCAACAGCGGGGCTAGGCCTGCGCTATCTGCTCTCCGATGAGGGCAACTACCTGCGCCGCGAAATTTTGCTAGCCTTGACTGAAGATAACCGGCTTCATACCGAGGAGGTGCAGCGGCTTTGGGCGCTGGTCAAAGACGACATTTCCCCCACCCGGCTGCTGGGAGCTGCCTGGGAGGCCCTGGCCGACTACTCCATCGACCGGGCAGCAGCGGTGGTGCCGGTCGTAGCCGATTTACGCAGCGCATTTCAGGCAGACCCTCGATAGCCCGATCTTCTCCTTTATAATTGGGCACGGGTTCATTGTTTGTTACAAGAGGGATTCCAGTGTATCCACAACCGCCATACGTCGTTTTGCTTGCAGGTCTGTTTGCTGCGCTCACCTCCGGCTATGCCTTCAGCAACACGCTGCAGCAGTCCGTCAAAGCCTGGAACGAAAACCGCTCCACCCGAATTTTGGCTAACCTGCGGGGGCCTCAGCTGCAGCTTCCCTACCTGGGTATCTGTATTGGAATCTGCATGTTTTTGGCCTCAGGCATTCAAGGCTTCGGGTTTTCTGGCAAAGTCGCCTACGCGATGGGCGTTCCCATGACCCTGCTGATTGGGCTGCTGATCTGGTCACAGCTGGGCAAAATTTTGCTGATGCTAGAGCAGGGCGGTTCGCGGGCGCTGGACCTAGACGCCTTTTAGGGCAGTTGACCTCACTCACGGAATCCTGCCTTTTAGATTCCCCCAGATGACCTACGCGCTATTTGGGGGAATTATCGTTTGAGCGGGCTATCTCACCAGAGCCGGTAAGCTGACTGTCACCACCGTCCCCAGCTCCAGGCTCGACTCAATGGTGAGGCCGCCCTGGTGCGCGTCTACAATGCGGCGGGTGACGGCCAGCCCCAGACCGTTGCCCGAGGGTTTGGTGGTAAAAAAGGGTTGGCCTAGCTTGGGCAAAACGGCTTCAGGAATAGGCCTGCCGCCGTTTTTCACCTGAATTAAGGCCTGGTGCTGGGGCGTCTTCTCTACCTGACAAATGATGGTATCTCCAGCGGCAACGGCCTCATAGGCGTTGGTCAAAAGATTAATCAGCACCTGCTTGAGCTTATTGCTGTCGGCCTGGACATAGATCGGCTCAGCAGCCGGAACGATTTCTAAAGTGCGGCCTTCGGCCACCGGCAAGGCCTGAATGACAGGAGCCAAATCGCTGACCCAGTGGTTAAGCTCCAGCTCCGTCAGCTCCAGGGTTGGCGGGCGGGCGTACAGCAAGATTTCGCTCAAGAGTCGCTGCAGACGTTCGGCTTCCTCCAAAGCAAGGCTGAGCCGCTGCTGAGAGCGTTCTGACAGGTCTAGACTTTGAAATGACTTCAGCCCCAACAGCACCGTGGTAAGCGGGTTGCGCACTTCGTGAACGGTCATCGCCGCCAGTTCGCCAATTTCAGCTAGCCGAGTCATCGCCGCCTCTGCCTTCTTTCGCTGGGTATTATCTCGGGCCAGGGCTAAAATCAGTGGCTGGCGGCCCAACTCCACCATGCCCAACCGCAGCTCCACTGGAAAGGTCGTCCCATCTCTGCGCCGGTGCTGACCTTCCTGGGCCAGATAAAGGCCTGGCTTGAGCGCTACCCAAAGCTGCTGAAACGCAGCCTGGGTCAGGTCCGGCTGAATGTCTAGCATTCTCAGTGAGAGCAGGTCTTGCCGGCTGTAGCCGAGACTTTCACAGGCCTGCTGGTTGACATCCATCAGCCGCCCCTCCGCGTCAATCACAAAAAAGGCATCGGCAGCCTGCGACACGAGGGTTCGAAAGCGGGCCTCGCTGGCCTTGCGAGTTGCGATCGCAGTCGTGATCTGGCCAAACATCTGCTCAAAAGCCGCAATCACGTCCCCCAGCTCATCCTGTCTTAGGTCAGCCCGAGAAGCAAACTCCAGCGCCCCAATGTCAGCATCATTTTGAATGGCAGCTCCGGCCTGGAGCAAGTCCTGCCGCAGCTGCAGCACCGGCTGAATCAGCAGCCGCTTCAGCCCCAGCAGGGTAGCCAGGGTGACAAAGATAGCAATAATCAGCACCAGCCCTACAATTCGGGCAATAAAGGCAAAAAACTCCTGCTGCACCCAGGTCACATCGTGACGAATAACCAGCAGGTAGCGGCCTTCCAGGGGCGACATCGACCACAGGGCATCGTAGCGGTCCTGCCTGCGCCAGTACCGGTCCTGCCTGCCAGTTTGCTGAATCTGCTGAGCCGTCCACTGTGGGGGCTGCCCAAAACTGCCTACCAAGCGGCCCTCTTGGGTATAGAGTGTTCCCCCCAGCACAACCGGATTTTGCTGCACTTTTTGAAGGTAGACCAGCAGCTCCTGCTGGCCTAGCACAGCCAGTTCCTGAGTCCCTAAAATGCCCGCCGCCTGAGCCGCCGACAGCGCCCGCACGTAGCCCAACAGCTCGCGCTCGCGCCGGTAGACCGAAGGCACCAGAATCACTGCCTCAATCACAACAATACTGAGGAAGATCCAGGAAACAATTCGCCGGGACAACCGAGCCTTGAGAAATTCAGGTAGAAAAGGCAGTTGCTTCACTGGCTGCGACCCCAAATTCCCAATAGGTCAGTCGTTCAAAAAACAGGTTAACAGGCCAGCTCGGTCCGCAGGATCTCACCTTACCCTAGAAAGCCAGCTCGCTTCTAAGCAGAAAATAAATTACTATTTGAGATCTTTCACGGTTTTTTGAGCAGAATAGGAGTGCTCTCAACGCTTAAGCAATAGAGGGTCACTACAGTTAGGGGCAGAGACGCATGGGCCAGCGTGAAAACCTACCCAATCAAAATAGCCCTCAGGGCACCGAGGCAGCCGAAGTCATTCTGCGAAATCTGACGCAGGACTTACAGACCCTGCAGCAGACGCTGTCGACTCAGCTGTCGCAAGACATTGAGCGGCTTCAGGGGCGAAAGCAGCGGCTGATGGACGACATTGAGGCCTTGGAGGGAGACTATGAGACTTTGCGATCGCGCTACCAGTCCCTGCAGTCGAGCCATGAATCGGCCCTCTCGCAGCAGCAAATAGTGCAGCAGCAGCTCTGGGCCAAACGGTTGGCCCAGGCACTAGCAACCCATCTACAGGCGCGGCTCTCGGAGAGCCTCAGCGCCTCTCTCAGCGGCTCAGCCGGCCCCAACGGCAGCTCGGCCCTGCCCCACACCGATCGCCTGCTGGCCTCCCTAGACAGCACCCTGCACAGCACGCTCCAGTCCCTCCAACAAGACCTCAACAGCTATCAAAGCTCTCTGTCCCAGCAGGTCAGCCGCATGCACAGCCTGGAGCAGCAGGGAGAAGCCATTCTCGATGCCCTGGTCAATCGGCTGAGCCAACAGCTTCAAACTCAGCTCGTGCCAGCCCCAACCCTGCCTCGCCAAAACGGCTACAGTGGCGTAGAACTCCCTGCCGCCGGGCGGCCGCTGCCCTACCAAAGCCCGCTTTATCCCGGCAGCACAGCCGTGCCCAACGGCCTCAGCGCTAGCAGTGCGGTCAACGGCCACTACCCGGGCGGGCGGGCCCAGTCCTCAGACCGTTCCACCTCCGATACAGGCCCTCTGACTAACCGACTGGGCGCTCCAGCAACCGCTACAGAGACAATACCTGCGCCACCAAGACAAATCAGCGTCCTGCAG
>JACVRP010000435.1 GCA_014534385.1 Cyanobacteria bacterium Co-bin13 | reverse complement strand
TGAGTACCCGCTCTACCTGAAGGATCTTCAGCTTTTGGGTAATCCGGATTAGCCCCTGGGTAAAGCGCAGAAGGTTAGCCTCCTTCTCAACCGCATCCCAGTTAAACCAGCTCACTTCGTTGTCCTGGCAGTAGGCGTTGTTGTTGCCGAGCTGGGTGCGGCGTACCTCATCGCCCATCAGCAGCATTGGCGTGCCCTGGGAGAAAAAAACCAGGGTCAGCAGGTTTTTGATCTGCCGCAGCCGCAGCTTTTCAATGGCGGGGTTGTCAGTGGGGCCTTCATAGCCGCAGTTCCAGCTGTGGTTGTCGTTGGTACCGTCGCGGCAGTGCTCACCGTTGGCCTCGTTGTGCTTGCGGTTGTAAGAGACCAGATCGTTGAGGGTGAAGCCGTCGTGGCAGGTGACAAAGTGAATGCTGCGGCCCGGATCCCGGTCAAGGGAGGGGTAGATGTCGGGGCTGCCCAAAATGCGATCGGCCAGTTCTGGGACAGCTCCAGTGTCGCCCTTAACAAACCGCCGCACGTGATCCCGGTAGGGGCCATTCCATTCAGCAAATCGATCGCCAATAAAGGTGCCCACCTGGTACAGCCCGGCGGCATCCCAGGCTTCGGCAATCATTTTGGTACCGGCCAAAATCGGGTCTGATTCAATACTCCAGAGAATCGGTGGATCATCTACGGGGTAGCCATACATATCCCGCGCTAGCACCGAGGCCAGATCAAAGCGGAAGCCATCTACATGCATTTCCGAGACCCAGTAGCGCAGGCTGTCGATAATCATGCGACCAACCACTGCATGATTGGCTTTGACGCTGTTGCCGCAGCCGCTGAAGTTGGCGTAGTAGGCCGGATTTTTGGCGTCCAGAATGTAGTAAGTGTGGTTATCTAATCCTTTGAAGGACAGCGTTGGCCCTTCGTGGTTGCCTTCGGCGGTGTGGTTAAACACCACGTCGAGAATGACTTCAATGCCCGCTTTGTGCAGGGCTTTGACCATGTCCCGAAACTCATCGACCGGGCCTAGCGGATCTTGGCGGGAGCTGTAGCCGCGATGGGGTGCAAAAAAGGATAGGGTGCTGTAGCCCCAGTAGTTTTCCAGCCCGGGCCGAGCATCTTGACCATCGAACTGGTGAATGGGTAGCAGCTCGACGGCAGTAATGCCGAGGGCCTGGAGGTAGGGGATCTTCTCGATCACGCCAGCATAGGTACCCCGGATATTGTCGGGCAGGCCAGAGTTGGGGTGGCGGGTAAAGCCGCCGACGTGCATCTCGTAGATAATGCTGGAGGCAAAGGGCAGGCGCAGCGGTCGGTCGCCTTCCCAGTCGTAGGTACGGTTATCGACAACAACGCTGCGGAGAGCCTGGGGGCTGTTGTCCTGCTCGTAGGCGATGGCGGCTTCGCGGTCGTAGAGGGTATCGCCTGCGATCGCACGGGCGTAGGGGTCAAATAAGACTTTAGCCGGATCAAACCGGTATCCCTGATCAGGGGCATAGGGGCCGTGGGCTCGATAGGCGTAGACCTGGCCTGACTTGAGCCCCGGCACCAGCACATGCCAGTACTGAAAGGTCCGATTCCAGCGGGGATCGAGGGAAATGGTGCGGGCAGGATAGGGATCTTCGGGGCCGTCAAACAGCAGCAGATCCATGCCCGTTGCGTGCTTGGAATAGATGCAGAAATTTACGCCAATTGCATAGACAGTCGCCCCCAAGGGATAGCTCTGCCCCGGCAGTACCTTTAAATTCATCAGTCTCTCTGAGATCGGTGGGGTGTCTGTATGGCTAGTCAAACTTAGGGGCTGCGTTTTCAGGACTGTGCAGGTATCCCCCGGCCCCTTCGGGCTCAGCCCTGTTAATAGGAGAGTTTACCTTCTGTAGCTGTGGCTGGTAGGGAGGATATCAAATTCTAAGCTGGTGGGTAGGCTGATCCGGAGAAACATCTTGAATCTTTAGAACTCACAGGCTTTTCCTTGCCCCTCTGATATTGGGCCCCTCTCCAGCAACTTTCTAAGCCATTGCTCAGGTTTGATTGTCACACTAGAGAGAACCCCGTTTATAACCCAGTCCACTTTAGAACCGGGAGCTTTGTCTGGGGCAAGCCTCCAGCCATAAATTTGGACTCAGTCCTTGATCCGAGGTGTCTGCTGATATGCTTCTGAAAACTCCCCCAGCCCTTAAGCCCTCCTAATCTATCGCTGCTATTGATGAACCGCATCGACTACCTGCGCCTTAGCCTGATCGATCGCTGCAACTTCCAGTGCCAGTACTGCATGCCAGAGGGCTCGGAAATTGAATACGTGCTGCGGCAAAACTGGCTGACCCGCGACGAGATCCGGGTGCTGCTGCAGGAGGTTTTTATTCCCCTGGGCTTTACTCGTTTTCGGCTGACGGGCGGTGAGCCGCTGCTGCGGCCCGATGTCGTAGACATTGTGCAGGACATTGCCGGGCTGCCCCAAACCGAAGACTTGGCCATGACCACCAACGCCTTCCGGCTAGCAAAGCTGGCCCAACCCCTATGGGATGCCGGACTGCGCCGCATTAACATCAGCCTAGATTCCCTAGACCCGCAGATCTTTCAAGAGATTGTGGGCGGCCAAGGCCGGCTGCGCTGGCAGGAGGTCTGGGCCGGAATCCAGGCCGCTCACGCAGTGGGCTTTTCGCCCCTGAAGCTAAACGTGGTGGTGATTCCCGGCGTCAACGACCATGAGGTGCTGGACCTAGCCGCGCTAACGCTGGAGCGGCAGTGGCACGTCCGCTTTATTGAGTTTATGCCCATTGGCAACGGCAGCCTCTTTGAGCATCGCGGCTGGATTGCCTCAGAGGAACTGCGGCAGCAGATTCGTGATCGTTGGGGCCTAGAGGCCTCCACCGTGCGCGGCAACGGCCCGGCTGATGTCTTTAAGATTCCGGGGGCAGCAGGAACGCTGGGCTTTATTAGCCAAATGTCGGAGTGTTTTTGCGATCGCTGCAACCGCATGCGCCTCTCCGCCGATGGCTGGCTGCGCCCCTGTCTGCTCAACGAAACTGGCCAGATCGATTTAAGGACGGCCCTGCGCGAAGGCAAGCCCCTGTCCGACCTGCGCCACCAGGTCGCCGAACTCGTGGCCGCGAAGCCCGAAATCAACTACAAAATGCGCGACTCCGGCACCACCGGAGCCTACAGCCGCACCATGTCCCAAATTGGGGGGTAGTAAACGGCCCTAATGCAGGAAATGCCGAATCCCGGTAAGGGCCATGATGACATTGAGTTCATTGGCGGCCTTGATCGAGTCTTCGTCGCGGCGGCTGCCCCCTGGCTGCACAATCAGGCGAATTCCAGCCTCTGCGGCGGTTCGCACAGAGTCGTCAAAGGGGAAGAAGCCGTCGCTGGCTAGGGCTGC
>JACVRP010000679.1 GCA_014534385.1 Cyanobacteria bacterium Co-bin13 | reverse complement strand
TGCGGGTGTAGTTCAGTGGTAGAACGTCAGCTTCCCAAGCTGAATGTCGACGGTTCGAGTCCGTTCACCCGCTTCTTTAAGAAACCCCTGAAATTTATAAATTTCAGGGGTTTTGCGTTTCGGGGCCAAGTAGGCTGGCAGACTCATAAGCCTTATTGCATTAGCTCATCGACTTTTTGAAGCAGTTCTGGCGTCGAGAACCCTTTGGTTAAGTAGTCGGTAGCGCCGACTCGGCGGGCTTCTTCGAACCAGTCCTCTGATAGTCGGGAGGAGACCACCAGCACTGGCGTCTGAATGCCTCTTTGACGGCAGCGATCAATCAGGGTAAACCCGTCCATATTGGGCATTTCAATATCGGTGATGATCAAAGCCGGTAGTGGATTGGTCTGGAGCCAGTTCCAGGCTTCCAGGCCATCGGCACAGGTGTGAGTTTCGTGGCCGTGGGTGGTCAGACTGGCCTCTAGGCGACGGCGCATCAGAGCCGCATCATCCGCAATCAGAATGGTGGGGGTAACAGCGACCGTTTCTTCAAAGTTGGTGGGGTCAGTTAAGCCCGCTTCCGCCACAATTTTCGGTGCAATGTGCAGTCGTTCCACTAGGGTTGGGGCGTTGAGTACGGGTAGCAATGTGCCGTCGGGTTGCAGACTTACGCCCATCAGGCCCTCGGCAGGCTGGAGAGGGGAGGGTAGCGGATTAATGATCAGATCGGTTTGCCCCAGCAGATCATCGGCGATGAGCCAGGCCCTACGGCCCCCCAAACTAGACTGCACTGAGACACAGATGGCGGTGTTGTCGAGCGATCTTCGGGTGCCCTGGGGCTGCCAGTATTCCAAGAGATCCAATCCGGGGATGGGGCCATCTTCCGTCTCGATCTGCCAAGAATACACGGCATCGGGGTCGTTTACAGGAACGGCTTGCAGCGTCTCGAACAGGGTCGTGGTGCGAATATCTTCGGTGGGAATCGCAAAACTCCGATCGCCCGCCTGTAGCACCACACAAGAGACCAGCAGGTGAGGCACCGGAAACTGAAGATGAAAGGTTGTGCCGCGGCCCAGCACAGTATCGAGGGTCAGCTTGCCGCCGAGTTTTTGCATCTGAGCCACAACGACATCCATCCCCACCCCTCGCCCAGAGAGGTCACTCACCTGAGTTTCGGAACTAAACCCAGGTTGACAGATCACCGCCAGCAAATCAGCCATCGTGTCGGTCTGGGTGAGGGGTAGACCCAACGATTTAGCCCGAGCCTGAATCGCTTGGGCATCAATACCGCGACCGTCATCCTCGACATCGAGCTGATAGGCGTTGCCTTGACGCCGCAGGGTCAGGGTGAGGGTTCCTTGCTCAGGTTTACCCAACCGCTGGCGATCGGCCACGGGTTCGATCGCATGGTCAAAGGCATTACGAATCAGGTGCAGGAGGGCGGGCTCTAGACTGCGAGCAGTGCCCACATCTAGCTCAATACGTTCTCCCACCACGACCAGTCGGACGGGCTTTTGGAAGCGGGTGGTCAGATCGCGGAGAATTGCCCGCGCCCGGAAACCCAGATTACTAAATGACACTAGCCGACTTTCTTCCACCGTCGTCTGGAGCTTGAGCACGCGACCGTCTAGATATTGCAGGCTGTCTGCCATTTGCTGGGTAGATTTTCCGGCTTCGGCCCCCAGCTCAGACAGCCTAAGGCTGGTTTCTAGCAGCCGGTTAACGGTGGTATAGCCTTGACGATAGCGCTCCAGCGTGGGGCGACTGCCACCCCGCACCGAGATTTTGAAGTTGTCTAGCAGGGCGTAGTCTTCCTGAATCTGGCGCAGCTGGGTCGCGTACTGAACACTCTCCTGAGC
>JACVRP010000208.1 GCA_014534385.1 Cyanobacteria bacterium Co-bin13 | reverse complement strand
TCATCGGCCAAGTCAGGGGCAATATAGCCTAGAGGCAGCGGCTTAGCGGCCCACTTCTCCTGGGCTTCAGCAGCAGGGACCTCCAGCGTAATCACGGTGCTGCTGCCATAGTCTTTGGCTAGCTTAGTCAGTTCGTTGATCAGCTTCACCTCGTTGACATCCTGGTCGCCCCGAATGCTCACCAGCACCAGCACCGTTTTGCCGGTGTCGTAGGTCACCTGATACAAAACGTTTTTGACAATTTGAGTGGGGGAGCACTTGAGAAACTTGGCTAGCGAGTCAATGGTGGGGGTGTTGGGCGTTTCTAGCTTTTCGTAGGACTGGAAGGTAGACGGTTCGGCATCGACAGGAAGCGACACCGCCTTTTCCACGTTGGCGGCGTATTTGCCGTCCTCGGTAAACAGCACCTCGTCTTCCCCGGCTTCGGCCAGCACCATAAATTCGTGAGAGCCTGAGCCGCCAATTGCGCCAGAGTCCGCTTCCACAGCCCGAAACTTGAGGCCGCAGCGCCGCAGTATATTGCTGTAGGCGGTGTACATCTCCTGGTAGGTCTGCTTCAGGCTGGTCTCGTCAAGGTGAAAGGAGTAGCCGTCTTTCATGATGAACTCGCGCCCGCGCATGAGGCCAAAGCGAGGCCGAATCTCATCTCTAAACTTGGTCTGAATCTGATACAGGTGCAGCGGCAGTTGGCGGTACGAGCGGATCATGTCTCGCGCCACGGCAGTGATAACTTCTTCGTGGGTTGGGCCTAGACCCACTTCCTGCTGCCGCCGATCGACCAGCGAAAACATAATGCCTTCGGCCTTGGTGTAGGTGTCCCAGCGGCCCGACTCTTGCCATAGGTCAGCGGGCTGGAGCTGGGGCAGCAGACACTCCTGAGCCCCCGTCGCGTTCATCTCTTCGCGCACGATGGCCGAGACCTTGTTGAGCACCCGCCACAGCAGCGGCAAATAAGCATAGAGACCACTGCCAATGCGGCGAATATAGCCTGCCCTGAGCATGAGCTTGTGGCTGGGAATCTCTGCCTCTGCCGGGTCTTCCCGCAGGGTCACAAAGAGCATCTGAGACAGTCGCATGGGTTCCTTTCCTACGTCGAAAAGCGCCTATCTCGTTAAGTCTAGAGCATTGAGGGTATTTCCGTAGGCAGTTGCTTAAAGGCCAGAGAGGCTGCTCAAGCGGCTTCTCTGGCCTTTGATGTGGAAGTTAAGCTGTAGGTTAAACGCTAGGGATTTGTAGGATGGGCAAAGCAAAGCGTGCCCATCACAACATAGCCCTCGAAAAGATGGGCACGGGCTATCGCCCTTTGCCCATCCTACAAAACTGAGCACTCCATCCTATAAGGACTGAGCCGAAACATGCTGGTTGAGCAGTTCGGCAATGGCCCGGTGCTCAACCGGCGGCTCTGATGGAAACTCTTGGCGAGTATCGGTAATCAGCCAGTCTAGCGCCGCTGCCTGCATGTCGATAGAAGCGCCGGTCTTATCTACGCAGTAGCGACCAAACACTAGTTTATCGACCAGGCGCACGCCAGGACCAATGCGGGAATATTCAAAGATGACGCTCTTATCGACAATCGCACCACTGCAGATGCTGCAGTTGTTGCCGATGGCGCTGGGGCCAATAATGGTGGCTCCGTCTTCGATGTGGGTCACGCCGCCGATGTAGACTGGGCCTTCGATTTTGACTTTGTCCCAGTTGGCTTTGACGTTGAGACCGGCATAGACGCCGGGGCGGATCTCTTCGCCAGGGATGTCTACCAGGGTGACCTTGCCGGTCAGCACGTCTTGAATGGCCTGCCAGTAGTCAGGGACTTTACCGATATCTACCCACTCAAAGTCCATGCGGATGCCGTAGAAGGGGGCGTTGTCAGCCACCAGGCGGGGCAACAGGTCGCCACCGATATCAAAGGTAACGCCGGAGGGAATGTACTTGAAGATTTCCGGCTCAAAGATATAGATCCCGGTGTTGATGTCGGTGCTGAGGGCTTCTTCGACGGCGGGTTTTTCCTGGAAGGACTTGACTCGTCCGGTCTCGTCAGTCACCACAACGCCGTAGCTGGGCACCTGCTTGAGGGGAACGGAGCGGGTAATGATGGTTGCGATCGCACCCTTCTCCCGATGCCGCCGCACTGCCTCAGACAAATCTAGATCGATCAGCGCATCGCCGCAGAGCACAACAAACGTGTCGTCGAAAAAGGGATAAAAGTCTTGAATCTTCCGCATGCCGCCAGCCGAACCGATGGCTGCGCCCTCTAGCTTGCCGTCTACGATACGCCCTTCAAAGGAATAGGCTAGCTCCACGCCAAACCGCTGACCATCGCGGAAATAGCCTTCGATCTCGTTGGCCAGATGGCTGACATTCACCATGATCTGGGTAAAGCCGTGCTGACGCAGCAGTTCTAGCAAGAACTCCATCACTGGCTTTTGCATAATGGGGATCATGGGCTTGGGGATTGTGTAGGTGATGGGGCGTACCCGAGTTCCCTTACCCGCAGCCAGAATCATGGCTTTCATAGAGACTCTTCCTCAGTTGTGACAGTAAAAATATTTCTTCTGCTAACGCAAAAAGCACAGAAAGTCGAAATGGCCTGATGATCTGGAAGACCATCAGCAGCACCTCGCCATGCTATCAATGACGAATTTGAACCGTAGAGTTGCCGGGATAGACTTCAGCAATTCCTTACATAGCTTTCCAAGATATTAACTAATTTGAACATTCTCAGGGGCTATCCTTTCCGGACCAGCAGCGACAGACCCCTAAAGGCTCAATCTGGTAGAACAAATGAGGGCAGCTCATCACCCTCCTCTAGCGGTACCCGTTTCAGATTTTTCACCTTGAGATCCCGATAAAACTGATCCTGGGAAAGCTCGACCTTAGACTGGGCTGATAAAAACAGGAGCCCCCAAAAAACGCCTACCTTCTCATGCACATAGGCAGCCTCAGCGGTATCGAAATGATGGCTTTCCTGCAGTTCCTCCGGCTTAAACTGCGGCCAGGCAGTCAGCAAGGCTTCAAAATCGAGCCACTGCAGGTCACCTTCTAGCTCATCCCAGTACTGGTCCAAAAAGCCTTCGAGAGCGGCTGCAATTTCCGACAGGTTTTCCTGGTGCGCCAGTTGGGCGATGGCTCTCACCGCCTGCCGCACAGGCTGGGGCCGCACTCGGCGAGCCCGGTTGCGAGGGGCCTGGTCGGTCATCACCTCGGCCATTGTCTCTAGCTGTTCGATCAGCTCTTTGAGGGTGACTCGCCGCCGCTGGGGCGGGGCGGCCACGGCGCGGCGGTGCAGGTGTCGCTCTAGGTTGCGCGGCAGCTGCACCTCAGGCCACTCCTCCTCCTCGACGAGTTCCTCGACCTGCAGAGCGGCCGCATGGGCTTCTACTTCAGCCCGTACCAGGGTATCGGCCTTGAGCAGCACCAGCATGGAGGCATATAAAAAAGCCTGCCCCGACTCTGACAGGTTGGCCTCGTAGGGCGAGCGCCCGTGGGTTTCCTGGGGCAGGGGCTGGGTTTTGAGCGTGCTGAGAAAGCGGTCAATGACGTCGATGACCTTAACGTCCCAGGGGTCGATTTCTCCCTGCTCAGCCAGATCGATGAGAAATGCGATCGCAGTTTGGGCCAGGGAGACAGACATGGGGCAGTCGTCGTAAAGAGGAGTTCACCGGGTATTCCCGATTCTACTGGGCAAAGACCTGATTGGCATCGGCATCGCCCACATTGGTAGAAGCCGGCAGCATTAGCTTTTGCTCCTCTAGCTCCACCCGATAGCGCTCTACGTCTTCTTCGAGCTGCTGAATGCGGAGTTCTCGCTGCTCCATCTGCTTGCCAACCGACACGTAGCCCTGCACCTGCACCCAGACGCTAAAGACCCAAGCCATCACTGCACCCACGCCCATTGCCATAATCAGCTCGACGCAGAGGGGCGCTTCCAAATCCAGCCCTCTGACGATATGGATAATGACAGGCTCAGTATTTTCAATGCCAAACAGCACCAGAGCCAGACAAATCACAAAAATAACGACAAAGTTAACCTGCCGCATGGATTCACGCCTCAATTCACTACGTCGATTTCGCCAGGGTGGGGATAGCTTAGGGTTGCCAGACACCCAGCACCTGCTGGCGCGTCTTCGCCCCGACCGTTAGCTCCAGACTAATATAGCCTCTGATAGCCCCTCAGCGGATTTACTAAACCCTAATTTTTAAGGGAACCTCTCCAGGCTCAGCCAGCCCTGCCCTGCGGTCGTTTTTTCCGCTTTCCCTAGGCGCAGAGCGCCCTTCCCTACCGCTGCCCCCGACCGGTTTATCTAACCTCAAAGAAGGCGTACAAAAACCGTAGCAGCCCAACGCTTTCCACAATCCTCGTACATCACCCGAAAACCGCAGCGGCCCGTCAGCCCTAAAGTTTTCAGATCACCGCTTAGCGACAGCCCGCCGCCCCCCGTACTTAAAGAAGTACCCCAACAGCACCAAAGCTGCGATCGCAAGTCCCCCTAGCCCCAGCGGACTGGGCACCCAAAATACGGCATCGATGTGATTGACTTCCCCCGGCTGCAGCTGCCACGTTTGACCTGAGCCGCTGCCCTCTGGAGCGAGAGAATCAGGCCCCAGACGACTGATCCCCCAGGGAGTCTGTAGGGTAAAGTGCAGGTCAAGCCAATCTGCCGCCCCCCCTAGCAGGCCAGGAATATTTTGCGGCTGCCGAGGTAAAGCCCGCAGATCCAGGTCGCAGACCAGGTGATTCCGGATAGCAATCCCCCGATTTTGCTGGGTCAGACTGAGGTGAGAAGGTAGGTCAGTCAAGTCAGCAATTGCTGCGCCCGCCGCCGCCTCAGACTCAAACAGCTGATTAAACCGCTTCACCAGGTCGCTGCCGTTGGCAAACGGCACCACCAAGCGCAGGGTTTCTGGGTCCGCTCGGCGCACCTGACCCCCCAGGCTGCGGACCTGGGCTTCTAATCCTGCCAGCCAGGTTTGAACGGCACTGCCCCCCAAAGCCGCTGCCCGCTCACTCAGCCGGATTTGCTGCACAATCTGGCCGTGGGTCTGACTGTCAAACTGAATGCCCAAGTCGTACTGAAAGCAGCCCGAAAGCAGAAACACCAGCAAACTCGACAGAAGCACAGGCAGCCAACGGCGGTGGGGCTTTGCAGGGGGCGCTAAGGCCGCTACGATAATGGCCTGCTTAGGGCCAGTGGAGGAGGGGGCTGTAGGGGCTGTAGGGGTCTGGAAATTGGACTCAAATGGCGCTTTCAAGGGGCGATTTCTCCGTTGTGTAGCCTTGAAGACTGCAAACTAGGCTGCTTTTGCTTACGACTGATGCTGATGACGGGTGAGGAAAAACCGTGACCGAACATGATGAAACAGGGGTAGTTCAGGGCAATGGAGTAGCGGCTGCGATCGCAACCTACTTTAACTTCGATGCCCTCAAAACTAACCTGCGCACCGAAACCTTGGCTGGGGCCACGACCTTCGTGACGATGGCCTACATTCTTATTGTTAACCCGGCGATTCTCTCTAACGCGATATTTTTGAATGAGCCGCAGGATCTCTTTGGTGAGCTAGTGGTGGCCACCGGCATTTCTGCCGCCATTGCCACCCTGGTAATGGGCCTCTATGCCAAGCTGCCTTTTGCGTTGGCCCCTGGCATGGGCATTAACGCCTACTTTGCCTTTACGGTAGTGCTGGGCCTGGGTATAGACTGGCGGGTCGCCTTGGCCGCCGTGTTTATTGAGGGCCTTCTCTTTATTCTGCTGACCCTCACTAACCTGCGCAGCAAGATTGTCACCGCCATTCCCGAGGCGGTTAAGCACGCAACCACTGCTGGGATTGGCCTGTTTATCTCCTACATCGCGCTCAAAGGAGCTGGCATTATCGTCGCCTCAGAGGCAACCCTGACAACGCTAGGTAATTTGAGAGAACCTACCGCCGCCATGGCGATTCTCGGGATTTTGATTACCGCAGCGCTGTTTGCCCGGCGGGTGACGGGGGCTCTGCTCTGGGGCATTTTTGCAACGGCTCTGCTGGCCTGGATCTTTGGCGTGTCGCCCTGGCCGACAGGTTTTTTGGCCATTCCTCAGGCTCCAGTGGATCTGTTTGGGCAGGCGTTTGTCGGGCTAGGCGAACTGCTGCGCACCAATATTTGGCAGATCGTCAGCATTACCTTTGTGTTTCTGTTTGTCGATCTGTTTGACACCATTGGCACCCTCACTGGCCTGGGCATTCGCTCGGGCTACATCGACGAGCGGGGCAGCTTTCCGGGGGTAGAAAAAGCCTTTATGGCCGACGCCATTGGCACCACCGCCGGAGCCGTGATGGGCACCTCTACCGTGACGACCTACATTGAGTCGGCCTCAGGCATTTCTGAAGGAGGGCGCAGCGGCTTTACGGCGGTGGTGACGGCCCTGCTGTTTATTCTGTCGCTGCTGCTCATTCCCCTATTTGCCGCGATTCCCGGCTTTGCTACCACGCCCGCCCTGCTGATTGTAGGCGTGCTGATGATGGCCGGGGCCCGCAACATCGACTGGGATGAACCGGCAGATGCGATCGCAGCCTTTCTCACCATCATCCTGATGCCGCTGGCCTATTCAATTGCTGAAGGCCTAGCGATGGGGCTGATTGCCTATCCTCTAGTCAAAGCCTTTCAGGGCAAGCTGAGTGACACCACAATCGGCATGTGGGTTTTGGCGGCGATCTTTACCCTGCGGTATGTCTTTGCTGCAGGTGGATAAGGGGCAAGGGAGCGGAGGAGCAGAGGAGCAGAGGGGCTAAGAAGTTGAAAGGTTGCTGGGCCTTCGCACTGGACGAGTTTTGAAGATAGCGTAAG
>JACVRP010000035.1 GCA_014534385.1 Cyanobacteria bacterium Co-bin13 | reverse complement strand
TCCCGAATGTGTTTTTGTGGGTAAATATCCCTCGAAAGGCACCTGCATGCACTCCATGTTCGATCCCGTAGTGAGGCATCAGAACAATGAAGAAAGCGCTTAGGATAAGAATCAAAACGCAGGACCAGCCGAGCATATGCAGCTGCTCCTTTACAGTGAAGCGACTAGCGAAGTAAAAGCCGAGAAGGGCTGTGCCAATAAGAGCGACTGCTGCCGAAAAGGTTTCGTCTGGAGCAAGTGACCAAAGGGTTGTTAGGGGTGCCAGAAGTACTAGGATTGGCATCAAAACATCTCTGACTCTCATGTAGGAGAAAACCTTTTTCCACCGGCAGGCTATTAGCAAAACTGGAATAACGTAGGTTAATAGGTAGAGAGAAGAGTTTGGAGTCCAGTTAAAGCTATCCACTGGGATATTATCCCCTTCACTCATTCCCCCGGTAATAATGAGAGGAAGTATGCCTGCCGAGTAGTGGATAACACATATAAAAAAGAATACTTTTTCACACAGAACTACTCCTCTTTCGAATGCAATTTTTTTCATCAAAAATCACCTTTTATAGGGTATTCCCCAAGACTTGACAAAACTAACTTAAAGCACAATGTGGGCTCATAATTTTCGAACAGATTTAGTTGGGGCAGGAGGCTTGGCAAAACCCCGAAAGATTCGACTGCAAAGGGTTTCCCTACACGCTGCGATGCTGGTAACCCTTCAATATTATACAAACCGCCTTAGTGGCGGGCGGTTCTAAAATATGTTTTTCCCTTAAGGCATTGCCTTTGGAGTGTTAAGCCTAGGTGAATTTTGCTCGGGGGTAGTCCCTATAACTTGCGTTGAGTCTTTGTGCAGAAATATACTTCTGTCAAACTTCTCCAAAAGTTCCCTGGCCAATCTGCTGATGAGTTCGCTTGCTTTAGAGCTATGTTCTTCAGCAAAGCTACCTTATCAAAAGCTCTAGTCGGTCTGCACCGTTTGGCACTCCTTAAGAATTATTCTTGAGAGTATTATGTTAGTTTCAACAGATAGTAGAGCACTGAAGCTCCAAGACTTTTTCGAGAAAACTTACATTATTAATCTTCCGGAGCGAACAGATCGCCGCCGCGAGGTCGCTGCTGAGTTAAATATGATTGGTATGCCCCTTAGGCAAGGTAAAGTGGAAATTTTCTCAGCCATTCGCCCTAATGACTCCCTTGCATTTCCGAGCACAGGAGTCTTGGGATGTTTTTTGAGTCACCTGGCGATTCTTAAGCAGGCTAGCAAAGAGAGGCTATCCAGTGTCCTAATTATTGAAGACGACATTACCTTTTCCAAAGGCTTCAAAAGTTTGGAGTCTTGTTTGGTCGATCTGCTGATGCAGCAGGATTGGTCTATTGTTTTTCTTGGGTTTAATCCGTATCAGGGCTACAGCTATTCTGATTACTGTTCAAAAGATGTAGAGTGTCTTGGAGATCAATCCGTCACCTTAAAACGGTGTACGCTCCCTCCAGCAGGTTCTCATTTTTATGGTGTCAAGGGAAGCAGCCTAGCTCCGCTCATCGATTATCTTGACTCCTTTCTTGAAAAAAGGCAGAGAGAAGAGTTTACAACTACTGAAGGAGGGCTAGTTCTCGACGGGGCTTATTATGACACAGTACTTCATTTGTTTAAGCAGCAGATCCCAGGCGTGACTTCCCTCATTGCCTGTCCGAGTTTGGGGGCTCAGCGCAGTTCTCGTAGCGATATTACACCCTCTAAGCTTGATCAGTTACCTATTCCTACACCCTTAGTAAAGGCATTAAGGGTGGTTAAGCGTCAGTTTTCCAGAATGTAAGTCTATAGGGTATTAGGCTAGAAAAGCATTGCCTCACTAAAGAGCGTAAACTACATTGGCACCCTAAACGCAGTTGGAAGGCAGGTTTCATGTTTTTAGAGAGTACTTATTTATTTTTAAAGCACCTGATTTGGTAGGGAGACTAGCTTTGTTTGTTTCTATATGTGTGTCAACCTACAAACGGCCAGAAGGTTTGAGAAATCTCCTGACTGGCCTCAATCAATTGACTTTAGACGGGGTTGGAGCCGTCGATATCGAAGTTGTTATTGTAGACAACGAAGCCAAAGGACGGGCTAAGGAAATTTGCCACGAGTTTGAACCCAACTTTAAATGGGAACTTAAGTGCTTTGAAGAGTTACGTCAGGGTGTGACCTATGCTCGTAATAAAGCGCTTGAATGTATTCATTCAGCTGCTGATTTTGTCGTCTTTATCGATGATGATGAAGTGCCTGCCCCGAATTGGTTGGACGCACTTCTATTGGCCCAGAAGAAATATGAAGCAGATATTGTTACTGGTCCAGTAATGCCCTGCTTTGAGTCTGATTCAGTTCCTGGCTGGGTCTTGAATGGCGGGTATTTTGAAGCAAGAAAATTTGCTGAAGGCGAGACTTTAAAGGTTGCTTTTACGAACAATACCTTGGTTCATACAAAACTGTTTAGGGAGATGAGCCAAACCTTTGACCATAAGTTTGCATTAACGGGTGGAGAAGATACGGATTTCTTCATGCGTGCTTATAAAGCTGGTTATAAGATAGTTTGGACGAACTCAGCCGTTGTTTATGAAACTATTCCAGAGAGCCGAACTACTATAAGCTGGATATTGAAAAGAGGGTATCGTAGTTGGGCTTCTCACAGCTTGTGCGAAAGTATTCTCTACCCTTCTATAAAGGTCCGACTGATGCGAATTCTCAAAGCGACAACTCTAGTCCTGATGGGAGTTCTCTATTTTCCGATCTCCGTATTTTTGGGTAAGCACAGGCTGGTGAGCTCCTTTCTACTGATTTGTCGAGGCTTTGGTAGTTTCTCAGGATTGTTGGGCAAGAACTATCAAGAGTATGCTCAGACTAATATGCCTGTTAACTAATCAATCTTGATCTCATACAAAAGGGCAGAGTTGATGCTTAGGGCATGATGCCGTACGACTGTGTTTTTCTACTCGTTCATGTTGCGGTAGGTGGCGACTGCAGAAGGAGAAATACGGTTTAGATAGCGGAAGATCCAGTATTTGAAGACCGTATCGAGAATAACTGGAAAAGTTGCAATAAATAGAAAGATAAATTCTCGGTTAGCGGCAAAGCCAAGATGGCGCGATAAGCCTTCGAGCAGGACTTCCCATCCGTGGGGTGAGTGGAAGCCGACAAACATGTCGGTAAATAGGATGATGATGAAGGCTTTGGCGCTGTCGCTAAGGCCATAGATAATTTCATCCATGAAGCCTTTGAGGGTGCTAACTTCTTGCTTACGAGAAATTAACAGGAGCGCAAATGCTCCGGCTGCTGCAATGTCGGCGAAGAGATTTTTAACGGCATCGGCGCTGCGATGGCGGTAGTCTTCCTCAATTTCAGTTGCTTTTTCTCGAACGGTTGCTTCAATTTCCCGCTCGGGCATGGGGGCTGCTTTGCCAATTAGGACTTCAAAGCGCAGGCGCTCCTCAAACTGCTGCAGTTCATGTAGGGCCTCTTCCTCCATTTCGAGATTGAGGAAGACTTCGGCGTGGGTGCGATCGCGAACTGTATCGACAATCGGGCCAACCACGAAATTTTTAGTGAATTGCTGAGTGAGCAGAGGCACGATAATGAGCAGCAGCACGAACTTAACCGCAGTGGTCGTCTTGACCTTGGAGCTGCGAAAATTTTTCACCACCTGCTGCTCTGCTTTTGGATCTAGATCCTGGCGGATGCGGTCTACGGTACGCAGGATAGATCGAGGCAGGACGTTGGCGCGATCGCTAAGGGCATCAGCCCGATTGGACGATTCTTCTAAATCTGCTGCCGCTGGGGCTGCTTTGGGAGGCGCTAGCCTACCATTGCGCCCATTAGCAGCCTGCAGACTGCTCGAACTGTTAACGGGCTGTAAAGGCGCTCGGCTTTCTGCTTCGGAAAGGGTAATGGTGCGCTCCGCTGCGGGAGCCTCAAGCGCTTCATAGCGAGCCAGCACATCGTCAATGAACCGCAGCTTGCGGAAGAAGACGGCTGGTTTGTCGATTAGATCGATGGCAAGGTTGTCTTGATTGGGAGTAGGTACCTGAATTTCTGTAATTTTAGGACCTGATACCCGCAGTATTGAGCTGCTGGCTCTGAACTCCACTAGACGAAACCGAATCAGATTCAGGTATTTTTTAAGCTCACCCTGAAAGTAGGCTTGGGCACTCTCTCCATAATTGCCGTACTTAGCAGAGATGGGATTACCGCTAAAGTACTCTTTTTCAAGGGCGTCAATCATTTGGGCAGCTTCATAAGCCTGGTCGAGTGCCCGCTCAGGAGTTTTAATGAGCCATTGCTGACCTTGTCGGAAAAAGCCTGGAATCTGCATCAGAAGATACGTGGGTGGGTGGCCTAGGGACTAAAGTCGAAAGTGAAACTGCTGCTGTAGCTTAATTTGAGCGATGTATTCCGATCCCATTGGCGTACCGGGCTACATTCTGGAGAGACTTAAGAAAAGACAGGGCGGCCAGTGGGGTTACCTTACTCACCTTGCGGTAAGAATGTTGCGGTTAACTGAGTCATGCGGATGCTGCAATCAAAATTGTAGGGCAATTATTGGGACAGTCCAGGGTGCAACCTGGGATCATGCTTCTCCTGCTTGAGGGGCTGGTTGAGCGACACAGTAGAGCTGGGTTAAGCGAAGCGTCTGCAGGTTAGGGGTTGCTGGGCTCAATGCCGTGGCTTTTGCCGACGACCCAATGCCGTTTGAAGAAGCGGGCCAAACTGGTTTCTTCAAGGGCAAGGCAGATTGGCCGTCCGTGGGGGCAGGTGTGGGGATTACGAGTATTTTGCCAATTCTGCAGGAGAGTTTGCAGGGTATCTAGGGCAAGGGGGGTGCCGTTGCGGATGGCGGTGCGGCAGGCAACGGCAACCAGGACTTGATCGAAGCTGTTGCTGAGGCTCAGTTCTAGGAGGGCATCGGCTAGGTCTTCCCGCTGCGCCAAAGGGGCAGGGGCCGTGCGAATAGCCCACAGCTGAGGACCAAAGGGCGCAATCTCTAGCTGTAGCTGCTGCAGATTTTCGATCTGAGGCTGGGATAACTGCTCTAAAATGACTGGGGCGTTGAGGGGAACCAGGCTCCACTGCTGCTGGAGCTGTTCATACAGCACCCGTTCGTGGGCAATGTGCTGCTCAATTAGGCAGACACCACTGGGATGTTCGGCCAAGATGTAGCGATTTTGCACCTGGGCAATGGCCTTAAGTAGAGAGAATCGGTTGGCGGGTGGAGGATCTGACCCAATTTCCTCTGCCGGTGACGAGGTTGGGTATTGGCCAGCCGACTCAGCTGCTTTGAGAAACTGCTGTACCCGTCGGTGCTGGCCTGTCTGGGAGAGGCTCTCAGGATTGAGCTGCAGCAGATCGGTAATGGCTTGGGCAACTGCCTGGTTCCAGGTATCAACGGCGCGCAGGTAGATTGTGGATTTGTCGGGATGCCGGTTCCAATCTACTGCGCTGGGATGAGGGTAGAGGTGAATGAAGCAGAGCGGGTAGCGATCGCGCGGCAGGGTAAATCGGAAGGCTCGAATGACTGCCTGCTCCACTTCAGGCAAGTGCACCTGCCGTCCGTTGACCGCTATTTTGATCCAATCGGCCCGCTGCCGGTGGCAGCGATCGGGCAGGCCGATCAGAAGGTAGAGCGCTCCTAAACAGTTTGGCGCAGCCTTGGGATCTGCCTGCTCGGGGTAGCCTTCAGCGGGTGAGGCGTAAACCGGTCGCTCTAGGTCTCTCAGGTCGGGCAAAGCCAAGGTCTTAAGAATCTGCGGCAGTCGCTCACGGGCAGTTGCTGCAGGCGCGATCGCAAACCAGGGGCTGCCTCTCAACTCAGTTTGAAAAGTTACCTGAGGGTGGCACAGCGCCATCTGCTGCAGGCAGAGCTGTACCGCTTTGAGCTGTTGGGCGATAGAGGGTAGGGCCTGCTGCCGGGCAGGCCAAGCGGCAAACAGATCGGAGACGGTGACAATCGTGCCAGGTGCGATCGCAACCGTCTCCACCCGGAGCGGTTCACCCTGGCTAGAGTAGCCCACTCGCCAGCCCGCAGCCTGAGGATCAAGCTGGGAGCGACTGCAGACTTCTAAAACACCCACCTGGCAAAGGCTGTGCAGCGCCTGTCCTCGAAATCCCAGGCTTTTTATCTGCCATAGGTCAGCTGGGGAGCGAATCTTGCTGGTGCTGTGGGGAATGCCGGCTTGCTGCAGGTCCTCCAGCGCCATTCCCAGACCGTCATCTGCCACCCTCACCTGCCCCTGGTCAGGCCAGAGGGCCAGAGTTATCCGAGTAGCTTGGGCATCTAGGGCATTTTCTACCTGTTCTCGCACGACCGCCGCCAGAGAATCGATCACTTCTCCAGCCGCAATCTGGTAAATCACCTCGGTAGGCAAGGATTGAATGGGCGATGTCATGGGAAGCCTTGGGCCTGATCAGGAGCCTGGCCCCAGTGAATAAGCAGTGAACACGGCAGCCAGGAAGAATGTTAACCCGCTTACCAGGTTAGCATTCGCCTCAATACTTCTGTACTGACTGGCTGTGCCGATTGATTGCAGGCGTCCAGCTTAGCTGCTCCCTCTTTTGACAGATACCTCACACCCTATAGACATTCGTAGAATGACCGGCGATAGCAGGCTGGCCTCTAGAACAGTCATTTGGAGAAGTCAACGGATAAAAAGATAGTCAAGCTCCTTTTGTCCAGTTTTCTAAACAAAAGTTTGCAGGCCCAAGGAATATTTGTTACGGTTCAGGTATACTGCTCCTCACGCCCCACCCACCGCCATGCATAGACTTTTTGGCCTGATTCCCAAGCCGTCTCCTATTCGACCCCGTTCCCGAGTTTATGATTTGAAGGAGCGTCTGGACTGGGGTGAACCAGCCCTCACCATCATTGATACCCGCGTGCGCGACAGCTTCCATGAGAGCCACGTGACGGGAGCCATCTCAATGCCGGCTGACTCCTTGATCGATCAGGCTTTAGCCAGCCTGGAGTTTGAGCGCGACCTGTACATTTATGCCGACACGGATGAGGAAGCCGCTGTTGCTGTGCAGCAGCTTAAGAGTGCTGGCTATAGGAACGTCTCTATCCTGCGGGGCGGGGTAGCAGCCTGGAAAGCGGCTGGATTTCCGGTTGAGGTAGTTTACGCGGTAGCCTAAGGTCCTATTCAGCTCGGTGGGTTGATAGAGCTGATCAATGAGGCCGTTGCCTGCATAGGGTCGGTGACCCTTAAAAAATTACCCCTGCCCAAGAGAGGGTAGGGTTTTTGAAAGAGTGCACTGTTTTTGGGGAGAATTGGGTATCTTTTAGCAGAAAGCTCTAAAAGATACCCAAATGAAAGCCCTGCGAGGTCCCTTTACGGGGCTAATTCCGTTTTTGGCTGCTCTGGCCCTTGTTTTTACCAGCAGCCTAACCCACGCTCAAACCCAGGGAGCAGTCCTAACCGGGGCTCCGCCACCCCTAGGTAGAGTCATCCGGCAATTTGAGCCCATCCGGCAAGATGGCGCATCTGCCTACGCAGTTTGGACGACTAGCGAGGCGGCCTCCCATCAAGTTTGGTTTCGCATCGCAGGGGGCGAAGCCCTGTTTCGGCAGCGGCTCAGGGTCTACCGGGAAAATGCCGGACCTCGCCTGGACAACAGCTTGCCTCCTTCGGCATCCCTAGTGCAGGAAATTATAACCAGCGCCCCCACCGGCTGGTATGCGCTCAATGCTGAACGCGGCAGGTACACCTACTACATCGATGGAGACCACCGCCAGGGATCGGGCTGGGAGAACGATGAGGGGGTGCAGGTCACCCGGGTCAGGCACGAAAACGGTTTGTTTTTCCAAATTCGCTTCGAGGACATCCCTCAGCTAGACGACTACGACGACCTAATTGTCGAAGTGGCCTTCATTCAAGCCCAATAAAGCTGTTGATTAAGGGGTATCTGCGCTGCTGCCCGGCTTCAGGCTCCGCTGACGGTATGAATCTTTAGAAAGTTGGTGCCCTGCGGTTGGCTTGCAGGAATGCCGCCCATCAGCAGCATTTTATCTCCTGCCTGAATCCAGCCTCGGGCCAGCAGGTATTGCTCTGCCTGAGTTGCCATTGCTTCAAAGGTATCGACAGACTGCTCCGTTAAGATAGGCCGAACGCCCCAGATCAGGTTGAGTCGGTGGTAGACTCGCTCGCTGGGGGTAAAAGCGATGACCGGCGCTCGGGGGCGTTCTCCGGCGGCAATGATGGCAGAGTAGCCGGTCTCTGTAAAGGTGACGATACAGCATAGCTCTAGCATCTTATCGATGATGTTGAGCGCTTCACTGAGGGCATGGGTGGCATCGTTGTGGGCCGGAGGATTGTTAACAAACTCCAGCGCCTGTTCAACGTCGATGGCGATGCGCCCCAGCATCTGGACGGCCTTAACCGGATAGCTACCCACAGCAGACTCGCCTGACAGCATGACCGCATCGGTGCCGTCAATGATGGCATTGGCGACATCGCTGGCCTCGGCCCGCGTTGGCCTAGGTTGGTGAATCATGCTCTCCAACATTTGAGTAGCGGTGATCACGGGAATGCTGCGAAGGTTGCACTGGCGAATAATCTGCTTTTGCAGCATGGGCACCTTTTCGCTCCGCATCTCGACTCCGAGATCGCCCCTAGCCACCATAACGGCATCGCAGGCGGCTAAGATGGCTTCCAAATTTTCAATCGCCTGGGGCTTTTCAATTTTTGCTAGCACGGCGATGTCGCTGCGGTTGTGCTGGGCTAGCAGGTGCTTGAGGGCGAGGATGTCTTCGGCTTGTCGGACAAAGCTGAGGGAGATGATGTCAACGCCCTGGGAGATGCCGAATTCGACGTCGCGCTGGTCCTTTTCGGTCAAAGCGGGCAGCTGCAGGCTCAAATCGGGCAGGTTAACCCCTTTACGGCTCTTCAAGGGGCCTCCCTGGATCACCCGGCAGCGCACTTTGGGGGGTTCGACTGCTTCTACTACCAGCTCTAGCAGGCCATCATCTAACAGCACCTGCATGCCTGGCAGGGACTCCTGCGCCAGGTAGGGATAGTCGATGCCTACGCTGTCTGCATAGCTGCTCACCTCTGTCAGCGGCACCAGGTCAATCAGCTGGTCTTCGATCAGATCGATGGCTCCGTTGGGGAGCTGCCCCACTCGAATCTTAGGGCCCTGCAAATCCTGCAGCAGGGTGATGGGGGTGTCTTGGGCTTTGGCGACCTGCCGCAGCAGGGCGACTGTATGGGCATGGTCTTCATAGCTGCCGTGGGAAAAATTAAGCCGGGCTACACTCATGCCGTTTTTCAGCATTTGCTCTAGAACAGGTTTGGAGCTGCTGGCAGGACCGATAGTGGCGACAATTTTGGTGCGGTGGGGAAGAGGAGGCATGGTACCAGAGGCATGACCACAAGGTTCCAGTATAGGGAAGCTGGGTCGGGGGGATTGTAGTGTACCCATCACTGGCCGAGCTGGCCTGACCCTGCGTCATCCCGGTAGGTTTTGAGGATGAGTTCCTTGGCTGCAGTTGCCGATAGCGGCATAGCGAACCAGTAGCCCTGGGCATAGGGGCAGTTGAGCGTTTGCAGAAGGCTCATTTGAGCGGCGGTTTCGACGCCTTCTGCGATCGCAACCATGCCCAGACTCTGGGCCAGCGCCAGAATTGCCTGCACCATTGCCACCCCCCGGCGATCTTCCTCCATTCGGCTGACGAAGGAGCGATCAATCTTCAGGATGTGCACTGGAAACCGATGCACTACGCTTAGGGAGGAGTAGCCGGTGCCAAAATCGTCGATACAGAGCTGAATGCCCCGCGCCTTAATTGCGCCCAAAATGGCTTCGGCAGTTTCGGGGTTGTCGATCAGCGCGCTTTCGGTAATTTCCAGGCGCAGGCGAGAACTGTTTAGCCCGGTGGTGGTGAGAATGTCATCGAGATCTTGAATCAGGTTGGGGCTGGCAAACTGCTTGACCGATAGGTTAACCCCCATCACCAGCCCAGCGGCCTCGGGGATCTGGTCATGCCAGCACTGGAGCTGCTGGCTGGCCATTTGAATGGTCCAGGTGCCGATGGGCAGGATGAGCCCCGTTTCTTCGGCCAGGGGAATAAAGGTGGAGGGACCGATGCAGCCCCACTGCGGATGATGCCAGCGGATCAGCGCCTCAAAGCCAATCAGCTGCTGGCGCTGCAGGTCAAAGATGGGCTGATAGTAAAGCTCTAACTCCTGACGCTCTAAAGCCCGACGCAGGTCGTTTTCCAGGGTAAGCTGGCGGTTTACCTGCTCGTACATGCTGGGGTCAAACAGGGCCGAGCGGCCCCGGCCCAGCTCTTTAGCTCGGTACATGGCAGTGTCGGCATCGCGCAGAAAGTCTACGGCCGCCAGTGAACCCGTAAGGTTTGAGGAAACGCCGACGCTGGCGCTGATGAAGATCTCCCGGCCCTCCAGCTCAAAGGGTCGCCGCAGCACTTCATGGATGCGCTCGGCAACCTGCAGGGCTTCTTGAATGTTTTCGATAGCGCTGAGCAGTACGGCAAACTCGTCTCCTCCCAGACGGGCAATTAAGTCATCGCTGCGGATGATTGACTGAAGACGCTGGGTGCATTCAATCAGCAGCTGATCGCCGACCAGGTGGCCCAGGCTGTCATTGATGACTTTAAATCGATCTAGATCGATAAAGAGCACAGCAAAGGCGTAGCCCGGATTGATCCCAGCCAGGTCGATGGCTTGGTTGAGCTCCTCCATGAAGCAGTTGCGGTTGGGCGCTCCAGTGAGAGAGTCGTGGAGGGCCTCGTGGACGAGTTGCGCCTCAATTTCCTTGCGCTGGGTGATGTCCATCAGGGTGCCAAAGAGCTGAATCACCTGATGATTTTCGTTTTGGCGGCTCTGACCCAGCAGCTGGACATAGCGGCAGTTTTGGTCGGGGTGGATCAGGCGAAACTCTAAGCTGTAGGCGACGCCCGTGCGAATCGCGGCTTTAATGAGCTGGTGTAGGGCCTCCCGGTCTTCAGGATCGATCCGAGCGCAGAGGGTGGCTTGGTCGGGAGCCTGATCCGCCGGAGCCAGCCCAAAAATGTGAAACATTTCATCGGACCAGGTGATTTCACCGGTCGTCAGGTCCAACTCCCAGTTACCGGTATGGGAGATGCGCTGGGCCTGCTTCAGTCGGGCTTCGGCCCGCTGCCGTTCGGCCAGTTCACGGCGGGCCTGCTCCAGGGTGTGGGCCTGCTGGATGGCGATCGCCAGCTGGTCAGCCACGATCTTAAGCAGCTCTATTTCCGAGTCTTGCCACTGGCTCTGCTGCTGCGATCGCAGCAGCACCATACAGCCCCAGAGCCGGTCGCCCAAGACCTGCAGCGGCACTACCAGCCAGGCTCCCGGCAACTGTTGGGCCAGATCCTGGTTGAGCGGGTCTTCTAGCACCCGGGTATCGCTGACCTGCACTATCTCGAGCTGTCTCAGCCGAGCGGATAGGGGATTGTCCTGATCGGGAATCACCTGGCCCAGCACAGAGGGGAGATTGGGGCTTTGCTGGTGCTCCGCAATCACCTGCCAGCAGGCAGATTCAGGCTGATAGCGGCAAAATCCTAGCTGATCGACCTGCATCAGGCTAATCAGCTCAGAGGCGGCAGTGGAAAAGATCGTGCTTAGATCGAGGGACTGACGAATGGCCTGGAGCACTCGATTGAGGGCCTGTTCCCGGCGGATCTGCTGCTGCAGCTGCTCGTAGGCCCGTTTGCGATCGCTAATGTCATGGAAATAAACGGCCAGCCCCCCTCGGGTCGGGTAAATCCGAACCTCGTACCAGGCATCGAAGGAGGGGTAGTACTCTTCTAGGGTAAGGCTGATGCGCTCCTCCACCGCCCGATGAAATTGAGTGAAGGAGCTGAGCTGAGCTATTTCAGGAAACTCTTGCCAGATTACCCGGCCCTGCAGCTGTTCTCGGCTGTGGTGCAGCAGCTGTTCGGCCCGCTGGTTGATGTAGGTAAACCGCCAGGATTCGTCCAGGGCAATGAAGGCATCGGTGATGCTTTCGAGAATGTCGGCCACCTGCCGGTGAGACTGGATCAGGGCCTCTTCGGCATACTTGAGATCAGTAATATCGGTGTCGGTGCCAGCCATTCGCACCGGCCGGCCGGTGCTGTCGCGAAAAGCAACGCCCCGCGCCAAAATCCAGCGAATACTGCCGTCTCGATGGATCATGCGGTGGGACAGCGCCACCTCGGCGGTGCGCCCCTCCAGATGGGCCTGTAGGGCAGCGCTCACTCGGGCTTGGTCTTCGGCGTAGATCAGTTTGCCCCAGTGCTCCATCTGGTTGGCGATGTCCTCGTCGCGGTAGCCCAGCAGGGCCTTGAGATTGGGGCTGATGTAAATCTGGTTAGTGGTCAAATCCCAGTCCCAAACACCCACTCGGCTCTCGCAGGTTGCCAGGGCGTAACGCTCCTGGCTCTGACGCAGGGCCAGCTCGGCGGCTTTGCGATCGCTAATATCTTGGGAGACCCCAATGCTAAAAAGAGGATTGCCCTCGCTGTCGCGCACCAGGCAAACGGTCAGGTTGACCCAGAGGGGATGCCCCGTCCTGTGGAGGTAGCGTTTCTCAATGGAGAAGGACGAGATCTTCCCAGTCAACAGCTGCCGATGGTGGATCAGGTCCAGATCAACATCTTCAGGATGGGTAACCTCGACAAAGTTCTTTTGGGCTAGCTCTGCCTGGGTGTAGTTCAGGAGCTGGCACAGCCCCGGGTTGGCTTTGATCATCAGACCTGATAGGTCAGCCATGCAGATGCCTACGCTGGCCTGCTCAAAAATTGCTCGAAATTGAGCTTCGCTTTGACGCAGGGCATTTTCCATCTGCTTGCGATCGGTGATATCTTTGCAGACGGCTAGAACGCAGGTTTTGCCCTCAAACTCGATCAGTTCGCAGGAGATCAGCAGGGTGCGAATCGGCCCCTCAATGCCCTGACGGTACTCCATTTCCTGGCTTTCGAGGGAGCCGCCTCGCCGCAGCAGCCGCAGCAGCCGGGCCACCTGCCGAGGGTTGGGAATGAGCCCGAGCTCAGCTGGGGTATGGCCCAGGATTTGCGATCGCGGCACGCCCCCAGCCAGCGCCTCAAAGCTAGGGTTGAGCGCCAGGTAGCGCCCCTCTGGAAAGGTGGCAATGGAGATTGGGTCAGGGCAGCATTGAAAGATGCTGGAAAAAACGGTCTGTGTCTGGTTGAGAATTTGCTGCACCTGCTGGTGTTCGTAGGCCAGAGACAGGCTGGCCGCCACTGTTTTGAGCAGGTTGATTTCCTCGACGTCCCACTGACGGGCCTGGGTGCAGTCATCAAAGCCGATGAAGCCGTAGAACTGGCCGAAGGTCAGCGCCATTGAGGACTTAGCCATGCGAATTGGCAAGATCAAAATGGACTGAATGCCCTGAGGTGCGAGAACTTCTTGCTCAGCGGCAGGCAGCTCAGTGACTTGCCCCACGACAGGCTCTCCCTGTGAAAGCAAATCGTACCAGCGCGGCGCAAAGTCGCGGTAGCTGATGTTGTGTAAAACCGGATTGTCAATCTCTGCTTTGATGCCTTGGTTGCACCACTCGGCCCGCTTGCTGCTGACCTGATGGCCTTGGGCATCGACGTGGTTTTCAAACAAGTAGACCCGAGAGACGTTGGTGGCTAGCCCCAGCAGCTGCAGCACCCGGTTAAAGACCCGTAGGCGATTGCGCTGGTGCAGCCCCACTAGCTCCTGATGCACCAGCACCAGTGTTGCCAGGTAGGTTTCTCGCCTGGGCATGGGCAGGGCGGCCTGGGCTGCAGGGGATCTGGGCGAGGTGTGGGGTTCGGGCAGCTGCAGAGCCAGAGCCGCTCGGTCTAGGCTTTGCCGGGTTACCAGTCCCACCAGCTGGTTCTGATGATTAACCACCGGGAGATGCTGCAGGCTGCTGTGCTGAAGTTTTTGCAGGGCGTGCAGGATATCCTCTGTCTCAGCCACGGTGTCGGGGCAGGTCAGCATAAATTGGCTGACCGAGGCCTGGTTAAGGTCTTGCCCACTGGCCACAGCTTGAAAAATCTCCTGCTCGGTCAACACGCCCAAACAGGTCTGGTCTTTGACCACCCAAACACATTTATAGGGCAAACCCTGCATCAAGGCTGCCGCTGATTGAATCGATGCTTCAGGCGGCAGCGCGGGAGGACCAGGTTCCAGAAGTTGGTGAACTTGTGCTGTGTCGTCTGAAACCGGAGAAAATGTCATCGTACCCTGGGGATTGAGAGCTCTAGCGAGAACCGGGCAGATTGGGGGAATTTAAGTCATGTATAGCTGTCGCCACATTTTAGGCGGCGGCGAATCAGAAAGCCTACCCAGAGCCAGCGTTTGCGATTGGTTTTGTGCTATGCCTTCTGACCAAAGCTATAAATCAGCAGTTAGCGTACCCAGATGCGATCGCACGGATGACACACGTCCTACTTCTACCACTCGACAAAGTTGCCTATAATCCAAAGAACTGCTGCCGCTGGCGCGTAAAATTTTCTCAGCCCAAACCCGACAGCTAACCCAAAACGTCTGGTAGGCATAGCTGAAGTTGGCAAATGCTGACAATGGCTACTGGGAATTGGGCGCAGAACTATTGCTGTCTGCAGCAGCAAACGGGGTGAGGCTACGCTGCAGATCCTGCCGCAGTCGAGCCAGGATGTCAGAAGTTTCGGCTTCCTCCAAGACTGTCTGCATCACTCGGCTCAGGCCCTCAGGACCCCAGGTGCAGCCCTGCTCCAAATAACGTTTGGCCGCCTGCCCCACCGCATAGGTGCCATAGCCCGCCGACGCCGCCTGAATGACCACAGCGCTACCCAGCGCTGGCAGGCCAACCGGACTGTTAATCAGGCTAAACAGTGCTGACAGAGATTTGCCTGCTCCCAAAAGGCCACTGGTCAGTTCTCCCAGCAGCAGCAGCCCAGAGCTTTTCAAGATTGCGCCCCAAAGCTGGCTGGCCTGGTAGTTGGTAATGGGAAACCCATAGAGGCGGGCCAAGGAGCGAATCATCACCAAGTCTGAGACGGCCCCTCCCAGCAAATCCAGCAGGGCAATCGGATTGAGAGCCACCACCAAGGCCTTGTAGCGGGCAAATCGCCAGATCAAATCATCAGCGGCTCCCTGGTGAAAACTGGTTACCTGACTGACCAACTCAGCCTCTAGCTGACGGGCTGCCCGCAGGGTGTTCAGCGCTACCAGGGTCGCTCCATCCTGGTATAGCAGCGTTGTCAGGGCTGCCCGCAGGGGTTCGATCTCAGGCGTGGGCCGCTCCCACTCGTAGCGGGTCTGTCCATCGGGCCACTCAACCCGGACCTGCAGTGGGGCGGGATCGGCAGCCACCCTGATGACTTTGTCAATGGCCAGGGGAGCCGTCTCAAGGGCCAGTTCAGCCGCTGCCTGCTGCTGTAGCTGCCTGAGGCTTGTGGCGATGGCTTCCTGGTCAACGTCGGGGTAGAGATCAAT
>JACVRP010000117.1 GCA_014534385.1 Cyanobacteria bacterium Co-bin13 | reverse complement strand
TGCGCTGGTTTAAGCTGCCGGTGACAGAAATTGCCCTGACGGTGACGCTGGCCCTGCGCTTTATTCCCCTGGTGCTGGAAGAAGTGCAAAATCTGGTGCGCTCGGTGCAGACCCGCGCTATCAACTGGAAAAAGCTGGGCTTTCGCGGCTCGGCTCAGGTCTGGCTGCAGGTGGTGGAGCGGCTGCTGGAGAACCTGCTAATACGGGCTGAGCAGATTGCAGCGGCAATGGCCGTGCGAGGGTTCACTAGCCCCGATGAGCACAAGGTCGAATGGCATCGGTTTGTGCTGCGGGCTGCAGACTGGTTTGCCCTGGGACTGCTGGCCGTGTTTTGGTGGGCCCGTATTGTCTGGGGAGGCGAGGCGTGACGCTGCAGCCCTGGCATGTGCGATCGCACCCCCTCGACCGCCGCACCGGCTCCGATATTTTCATCACCCTCTTTGGCCATTACCTGAGGCAGCCAGCCACTGAAGCTACTTTAGTGGCGCTGCTAGAGAGCCCCTATCCGCTGACGGAAACGGCTCAGCACACCGCCCAAAATGCCCGCTACTCCATTTGCGCAGGGCCGCCCCGCACCCTCGCCGGGCAAGCCGCAGTTTGGACGCCGGAGGTAGGCGACATCTTACCGACCCTGGCAAGACTGTTGAGGACGGGAGCCTCGGCCCCTGTAGGCCCAGCCGTCGAGGAGATGGCAGTGCCCTTTACCGGAGGATGGTTAGGCTGGCTGGGCTACGATCTGGCCTGGGAGATTGAGCGGCTGCCCTACCTCAAGCCCGATCCCCTGCCCTTTCCCGTGGCGCTTTGGTACGAGCCTGCTAGCTTCGCCGTGCTCGACCACCAGGAACAGCGCCTCTGGCTGGCGGCCTCGACTACCGCTGATCTGGTCACTCTGGAGCAGCTGCTGCAGACGGAGCCGCCACCCTGGCCAGACCTGCCACCCAGTCCGACAGCGCCCCTGCAGCTGCAGCTGACCCAGCTAGACTACGAAGCCGCGATTCTCCAGGCCAAGAAACACATCCAGGCCGGAGATATCTTCCAGGCCAATCTGTCCCTGCGGTTTGAGGCAACCACCGCAGCCCACAGCTGGAGCCTGTACCAACGGCTGCAAAAAATTAACCCCTCCCCCTTTGCCTGCTACTGGTACACGCCTTGGGGGAGCCTGATTAGCTGTTCGCCCGAAAGACTGGTACAGCTGCAAGACCGCCAGGTACAGACCCGCCCCATCGCCGGCACCCGGCCCCGAGGTCAGACCCCCCAGGCTGATCAAGCCCTCGCTCAGACCCTGCTAACCAATCGCAAGGAGCAGGCCGAGCACATCATGCTGGTGGACCTGGAGCGCAATGATCTGGGCCGAGTCTGTGACTGGGGCACTGTGGAGGTTGATGAGCTGCTGACGCTGGAGTACTACAGTCACGTCATGCATCTGGTGAGCAACGTCGTGGGAACTTTGAAAGCTGACCAAGATGCGATCGATGTCATCCGAGCTTTATTTCCAGGGGGAACCATTACGGGTTGTCCCAAAGTTCGCTGTATGGAGATCATTGAAGCGCTAGAGCCGGTACGCCGCAGCCTGTTCTACGGTTCCTGCGGCTATCTCGATCAGCGCGGTGACCTCGACCTCAATATCTTGATCCGGACTTTACTAGTGGGAAATGCGCTGGTCGAAAATGCCGCTGCTCAGACTGCACTTCCTGAGGTGGCTGCAGATCCAGGTAGCGTCAAACCGGTATGGGGGCAGGTTGGAGCGGGCATTGTGGCCGACAGTGAACCTGAGCGGGAGTGGTTTGAGGCGTTGCAGAAGGCAAAAGCGCAGGTTGCGGCTTTAGGATTAGCGCTGCTCTAAGCAGAGGTCTGCAAACTGATGCAGATCTTTTGGTGCGGACCTGTGCAGATCCAGATATTGACGGTTCAAACTGCTCAAGTGTTTCCTTAAGTGACAAGTAAACCTAAAATACAGGGCTATAACTTATCTGAAGGTATCTTCAGGTAAGCTACGAGATTTTAAGATGCACTTTTGGTATTTTCCTTGCCCCTCGCTGTAGATGGACACGCACTCTTAACCTGAATGAGCACAGAAAATTATCTCAACCATCCTACATTCGGCCTGCTCTTCAGAATCTGTATGGTTGATGACAAACAAGAACTTTTTGCCACCCTTTACGCGCAGCGGCTGTTTTTTTTAGTGACGATCGCCACCCCAGAAGGGTTTTTGTTTGAGCCTGTGGGGCGGGGAGATGCGCGCATGCTGCTGGAAAACCGGATGCGGATGCTGCGGCGGGCTGGCCAACATTCCGAGTACGATCGGCTGCAGAAGACTTACAAGCAAACCTTTCAATGACGGCCGTCTGCAACCCCGACGCAATTATTCAACGGATTAATCAGATTCAAGCGACGCTGCCGCCGGCTGTCAGGCTAGTGGCGGTGACTAAGAAATTGCCGACAGAAGCCCTGCGAGCCGCCTATGCGGCAGGCATTCGAGACTTTGGTGAGAGCCGAGTGCAGGAAGCGATCGCAAAGCAGGCCGACCTGGCTGACCTCAAAGACATCACCTGGCACATGATTGGCCGCCTGCAGGCCAACAAAGCCCGCAAAGCCCTGGAGCATTTTCAGTGGATTCACTCAGTTGACAGCCTAAAGCTGGCTGAAAGACTCAATCAGATCTCTGAAGAACTCGGCTGTCGGCCCCACTGCTGTCTCCAGGTCAAGATGGTGCCCGACCCGCCCAAATCGGGATTTGAGCTAGAAGAACTGTGGGCGGAACTGCCTGCCCTCGCTCAGCTGACCCATCTAAAGCTAGTGGGGCTGATGACGATTCCGCCCCAGGGAACAGCCCCTGAGGCAGCCCGAGCTATTTTCTGCCAGGCCAGGGATCTGGCTGAGCAGATCAGCCAGTCACAGCAGCTTCAGATTAAGTCACTTTCCATGGGCATGTCAGGGGACTATCAGATTGCGATCGCATCTGGATCCACGATGGTTCGGCTGGGAACCATCCTGTTTGGCCCCAGACCCGATTAATGATCCTCAAAAGGTATTCCTCAGACGAGCACAGCCATGACTTGAGCTAGTCTGACGAGGTTGGTTCAGTAATATTCAAAAAATATTTAACTAATTATGAACAAGATATGATTTCAGGTGGTTTCGTGTATACTGTGGACTCAATATTCCGACCAGCGGAGTATTTCAAAACCCGGTTCTCAGCCGAGAATCTGCCGAAAATCTATAGCAACTCAGTTTAATAGGCCCTATTCTTTGACCAGGGGCCAATCAATTCCAACTAATGTGTTGGTTTTGAGGAATAAGGCGCTATCATGGCTTCGAATAAATCGGACGTCGGGGGCTAGCCCCCTGCCCCTGATTCAGGGAAAGCCCTACTAACCGCTTGATAGTCATAGGGGAGTGTAACTGTTGTGAGTAATCTATTCTCTAAGCTACGGGACTTCGTCGGACTAAACGATCCGGCTGACTACGAATACGAATATGAAGAGATGGATGGCGAGGAATACCAGAGCCTCTATCAGGAAGAGAACGCTCAGCCTGTCGTCCAGCCTCAAGAAGAACCTCGGGCTCGCCGCCGCCTCCGCGATCGCATGATGACCTCTGATGCTGGAATGACCACTATGGGTAGCAATGTAATTGGAATGCCTGGTGCCATGAATGGAACCTCTGAAGTTGTGGTGATGGAGCCTCGCTCCTTCGAAGAAATGCCCCAAGCGATTCAGGCGCTGCGAGAGCGCAAATCGGTTGTGCTCAACCTGACCATCATGGACCCAGACCAAGCCCAGCGGGCGGTTGACTTCGTCGCTGGCGGCACCTACGCCATCGACGGTCACCAGGAGCGCATCGGCGAGAGCATCTTCCTGTTTACGCCCAACTGTGTTCAGGTCAGCACCCCCAGCGATTTTGAAGAAGACCTGCCGATGGGCCAGCCCCAAGGTATGCCGATGGGCGGTCAAATGCCTCCGGCTCCCGCTTGGACTGAGCAGTCTATCCGCATGGCCTAACTGGCCGTATCAGCTTGCCCGTGGGGCGGCTGTTTGTCCAAACCCTGTGACTATCATCTGGCTAAGCCTCTGGTATCGCGCCAAAGGCTTAGACAGATTTTTGTTGAAATCGTGGTTGCCTGTGCCGCAGCCTGCAAGCTGACTATTGAATTAGCTAAACAATTTAGGTTGAGAAACGCAATTGCCTGAAGCGATGCTGGGTGTGATTGGTGGCGGGGTCATGGGAGAAGCGCTCATATCCCGCCTGCTAGATCAGGGCGTTTTTTCCCCGGAGACTATCGTTGTCAGCGATCCTCAACCAGATAGGCGTGCCTATTTAACCGACACCTACGGAATTGCGACTACGGCTGACAATGCTGAAGCCGTAGCCAAGTCGTCCGTGCTGTTGCTGGCGATCAAGCCTCAAATTATTGATAAAGTTGCCCCTGGACTGGTTCAGGCAGCGGCTGAGTCACCCCGACTGCTGCTCTCCATTCTGGCAGGGGTGACGCTGACTCGACTGCAGAGCCATTTCGCCCAGTGGCCGCTGGTGCGAGCCATGCCCAACACTCCAGCGACGGTGGGTGCAGGCATTACGGCGATTGCGGCTGGAACCCACACGGGGGCTGCAGACTTAGACCTGGCCCGGCGCATCTTTCAAAGCGTGGGCGACGTGGTTGAGGTGCCAGAGTCTTTAATGGATGCTGTAACCGGGCTGTCGGGATCGGGGCCGGGTTACGTCGCGATTGTGATTGAGGCGCTGGCCGACGGGGGCGTTGCCGCCGGACTGCCCCGGACAACGGCAATGCAGCTGGCGCTGCAAACGGTGCGAGGCACGGCAGAACTGCTGCTGCAGTCGGATCTGCACCCGGCCCAGCTAAAAGATCGGGTGACTAGCCCTGGGGGAACTACCATTACCGGCATTGCTCGCCTAGAAGCGGCAGGTCTGCGATCTGCCCTGATTGAAGCGGTGCGCTCTGCCTGCGATCGCTCACGTGAACTGGGAGGCTAGGGCGGAGTTAATCCCCTATGAAGCTTAAATATGGATCTTAAACATCTGCTGATTCAGCTTCTGATTGCGATTGTGTGTGCTGGGGTAGCAGGTATTTTCATCCCTCGCAAAGTGCCTGGTGGAGCCGTTGGGCTGCTGTTGATTGGGCTGGCAGGTGCGTTTATTGGTCAATGGACGGCAAATTACCTGCAGCAGCAGTATGGCTTTACCAACCCTGCGCTGCAGTGGAACGTTGAAGAGGTGGCAATTTTGCCGTCCATTGTGGGCTCTGCGATTGTGCTGTACCTGGTCACGGCTTTTTTGAGCTGGGGCCGCTACGGCAATCGCTAGCTTGACTTAGCTGATTTAGAAAATTTAGGATTCAGAAGATTCAGAACGCCGGCTGCCGAGGCGGGGCTCTGTGCCTGCCAGCAGCCGCTCAATGTTGCTGCGGTGGCGCAAGATGACGTACAGCCCGCCCGCGATCGCAATCACGATATAGGGCACGGGCTGCTGCATCAAGACCATCAGCAGGATGGTTGCGATCGCAGCTGCGATCGACCCCAAAGACACAATGCGAGACACGCCTACCACGGCAGCAAACACCGCTAGCGTGCCCAACCCCACCGGCCAAGACATGGCCAGTAAAATTCCTAGCCCCGAAGCCGCTGACTTGCCGCCTGTAAAGTTCAGCCAGATCGATCGGCTGTGCCCCAACAGCGCCGCCAGTGCCGCCAGCGCCTCAATCCACGGCTGCCAGTCAGGCCTAGCCGCTGCAGCAGTACTCAAGATAGTGGGATAGAGCAGCTTCACCAGCAGCACCGCCAGGGCTCCCTTCACCAGGTCTACCAGCAGCACCGCCGCCGCCGCCGGTTTGCCCACAGTCCGCAACACGTTCGTCGCGCCCGTACCGCCCGAGCCATACTCACGAATATCGATCCCCTTAGCCCACTTGGCAATCAAATACCCAGTGGGGATCGATCCCAGCAAATAAGCAGCAAGGATAAGCCCTGCGATCGCAACTCCAATCCCAACCATATGCCCTTCCTAACAGCCTGCCAGTACCAGTTTAGAGGCAGACGGGAACGGGGAGGGAGGGAGACGCGGACGTGGGGACGCGGGGACAGGGAGCCGCGGAGAGGGGGAAGATGGGCAGGTCCAGATTTTTGTGTAGACCAGGCCGGAATCCCTGATTTTTAGTTGAACTAGCCGAGCGAAACAGTAGAGAATTCACACTCTTGAAAGGTCAGTGTTGAGCCGTTTCCACCCCTATCCTCCCCATTGTTTTTCCCCGCGTCCCCGCGTCCCCCCTCTCCCCGTCTCTTACGCTCCTCTCTACGTTAATAAAAGTCGTACTCCTGCACCGGATTCAGCGGATCGGGCGCAAAGGCTAGCCACAGCGGAAACTGCAGCAGCGATAGGCTGACAGTGTTTTCTGACTCGTCAATAATAATCAGCGGCAGGCCGTCTTCTGCCACAATCCGATCGGCGCGCTGGGCTAGGGGTTCGGGCGCATCGAACAGCATAATGCCTCGATTGACGCCAAACTCGGCGCGGGAGACGCCCAGACAGTCTTGCAGGCCCCGCCGCCATTCGCCAAGCCGCTCCGGTGAGTTTGACAGCACCAGGGTTTGCAGCCGGTCATTGTGCAGGGCGTGCAAGATTGAGATGCCGGCAGAGGCCACCAGCACGTTTTGCAGACGGCTGCCCAGGCTCTTGACGGCTCCCCTGCCCCCCTGGCTGAGAAACCAGTTAGCCACCCGGTCAGCATGGATAGGCTCAAAGGTGCGCCGCAGCTGCCAGACTGGGCCGTAGTAGTCGGGCCGCATTCGGTACTGGTCTAGTAGACTGCGAATGCGCTCTGTCTGATCCTGAAAGCGCTGGCTGCCAAAGCTTACCTGAGAACTCTCTGGCCGCTCGGAAGGGCGCTCATTAAGCCGCTCACCGGGTCGCCGTCTAGGATCCCGAGAAGGATCCCGAGATTCGCCGCGAATGACTTCAGATTGGGCTGGAGGCTGGGGTTGAGGGGGAGAAAGCTCTAGCTTTTCGGCAGTGGCCGCTAGATCCTGCAGGCTGCCCACCAGATAGTCCTTAAAGCCCTGCACTCGAACCGCCAGATCTTGCGAGACCCCAGCGAAACTGGTTCGCATTTCCTCCTGAATGCGATCGCGCCGCCGCTCTAGCTTTTCGATCTCCATCTGCAGCGTGCGCTGACGCTGCTCCAGCTCCGACGTAGCCTGCTGCATCATCCGGCCAAAGTCGGTCTGCATTTGCTGCGCCTGATCCTTTAAGAGCCGGTTATAGGCCGACTGTAAGTCCGCGATACTGCGCTTTAGGTCGCTCTCCTGACGCTGCAGCTCGGCAATGCGATCGCCACTGGCGGCAGCATTTGAGGCAGCATCGGTCGGTGATGCAGAAGGAGACAGGTCGTCTGAATACATGAACTCGAAACCGTACTCGGGTGATGTCAGCGTATCAAATCCCAGGCCATTGCGCTGGTTTAGGAAGTCTGGATGGGCCGGGGGCAGTGCTGCTCCAGGCAGGTTCGCAGCTGACTGGGGCTAAAAATAATGGGCAGAAAGTGAATGCTGCTGACTTCCTTGAAATAGAAGAGAATCGGCAGGGGCGACCAGAAAATTTCCCAGTTTAGCCAATCTTGGTAGGGGAAGTGGCGAATACGCTGCTCTCCCCGGTAGATGTCCAGCGCGGTCGAGCTAAACTGCAGCCGCAGCGTGACGGCTTGAAAAAGCAGCAGTAGCCCCAGCAGAGCCACTGCACCACTGACCCAGGGCTGCAGCCAAAACAGCGGTATTGCCAGCGCAACTAGGGCAAGGGGCAGCCGGTAGCTAGGAGCCAGCTCAGTGATGTCGGTAGCTGGAATAGCAGATTGAGTAGAGTCCACTAGCATTAGACCAATCAAAAACAAGAGCAAGCCCAGTTACTCCAGGCTACTGCCTCCCATTCTATCGGCAGAACCCCTATAAGCTGTTAGACACGGCGCTGCCTGTGCCCTGGAACATCAGCCAGGACAGAAAGAAGTTGATGATGAAGATGGCCAGCAGCGCAGTCACGACCGCTGTAGTTGTGGATTGGCCCACTCCCTTGGCCCCGCCGGTCGTGGTCAGACCCCAGTTTGAGCCAATTACCGCAATCAAAAGGCCAAACACAAACGCCTTGATCATGGAGCTGATGAGGTCCCATGTGGACAGGAAGTTGCGGGCCGAGTCCAGAAATACGGAAGCGGGAATGTTGTACAGCGAGGTGGCAATCAGCAGCCCTCCCGTCATCCCTGTAATAAACGAGAGAACGTTGAGCAAGGGCAGCATCAGGGCGCAGGCCACCACGCGGGGAATCACCAGATAGTCAATGGGATCGGTCTTTAGAATTTGCAGCGCGTCGATCTGCTCTGTCACCTTCATTGTGCCGATTTCAGCGGCAAAGGCCGATCCCACCCGACCAGCTAAGATGACTGCCGTTAGAACTGGCCCCAGCTCCCGCGCCAGGGTCAGGGCCAGCACTCCGCCCACCGCCGTTCCCGCTCCAAAATTAATAAATTCGCGGGTAACTTGAATGGTAAACACCATGCCGACAAAGGCTGCCGTAATCAGGGCAATCAGAAGCGACGCTGGCCCCACTGCCACCATCTGATCTAGCGTGTTGCGCCGATGAATTGGCCTTGAGATCAGGTGAATGACCACTTGACCCGTCAAAAAGATGGCTGCCAGAAGACGGCGAAACCATAGATTAAGGCTCGAATTATCGCCAATTTGCGTCAAGCGTCTACCCTCGGATACCCTTTACGACCTTTGACGTTACAAAATGCATGGGTTCAGTATTAAACCTTAAAAGAACTCTACTCAAGCGCAATTGGCCTGACAACACGCCAGAGTAGGGATTGGCGCGGTTTTGTTACAGCTCTTCAATACATTACGTGATCGAGCTTGAAGAATTTTCACCCCGACTGCACAACCCCGAGACTGGGTGCGTAAGGTTAGAGAGGATTTTTCCAACCGCTCGCTGACTCGGATTATCTATGACAAATTATCTGTGACAGAAAGTAGGTCAGGTATGCGCTATGTCCCTCGTCGTTTATTCTCCTTGACCTTAACGGCTATCGTCAGTTTTCTGCTGCCGCTGATGATGATTGGCAGTATCGTCTTGGGGCTGTCAGGGCTAAAAACGCTGGCCCTGCTCATGCCCTTTACCCAGCAGGCTCTACAGCATTTGCTTCATTTTCTCACTACTTTGGGCAGCGGCAACGCCTGGCATGGGGTTTTGATCGTGGGATTGACCTCTAGCACCGTCGGGGTTTTGTTTGATACGTTTGCCTCTGCTCGATTTGAAGGCTTTAGCCATCATGAGCTCCGCTAGTCGTTCCTTAGAAAACTCCTTATCCTGGTATAGGTG
>JACVRP010000311.1 GCA_014534385.1 Cyanobacteria bacterium Co-bin13 | reverse complement strand
AGCTACATCCGTAGCGATGGTGGGCTGTTGTTTGCGGGAGGCACCGGCAAAGGTCTCGATACCTTTGGAGGCCAAGTCAACCTCAACTTCGGCGGCTTTAACGTTGGCGGTAGTGCTGGCTATCTTACCTTCGATGGGGGCAACGACTTCGTCTGGACCGCTGGGGTTGTCTTCGATGACTTCCTGGCAGAAGGGACTCAGCTGGGCGTCTATGGAGGACAAACGGCTCAGCTCGTAGGCCGGGCTGACAACCCCTTCTTCGTTGAAGGCTTTCTCAATGTGCCTTTCAACCAGTTCCTAACGGTTACCCCGGCTGTGGTCTATGCCGACTACAATACCGGCTTGGCTGACGAGACACTGATCTATGGCGTGATCCGGCCGAGGTCCCGGTTCTAATGGTTTATAGCGGTCGCCACATGGCTTTGGACATATATTTCCGGGGGGGGTGGGGGGTGCGCCCCCAGCCAGGGGTTCCACCCTTGCACCCCCGTCCTAATACCAGTGGCTATCGCCATACCTGCAATTCCTACACGCTCCTAGCGAGGACTGTTTTCGCAGCCTTCTTTGAGGGTTTAACCCTATTTCTCGCACACCTTGGGGGTAGACGAGTTGTCTACCCTCTTTTTCTTGTGTCTGCAGAGCAGTTTAGAGCAGTCGCCCCAGCCGCCAACCAAACAAAATGGCCGAGCAGCCCACCCCAATCGCCTGCCCCAGCCACAGGCCGATGCCTCCTAATCCAACCACAAAGCCTAAGGTGTAGCCGCTGGCTAAGCCCACTCCCCAAAAGGCTAAAAAGCTCAGCACCATCGGCACTCGTGTATCTTTGAGACCCCGCAGGGCTCCGGCTGCAGTGGTCTGCACCCCGTCTAGAATCTGCGACACAGCGGCAACGGCAAACATTGAAATGGCTAGAGAGACGACCTGCGCATTGTTAGGATTGCTTAAATCTAGAAACAGCCCAATGGCGCTGCGGGGAAACAGCAGCAGCAGCAGCGCCATCAGGATCATAAAAAAGCCGCCCAGCCCCATGCCCACGTAGGCGGCTCGCCTCACCCCTACCGGATTTTGCTGACCATTCCACTGGCCAACGCGAATGGTGGTGGCGTAGGACATCCCCAGCGGCACCATGAAGATCACGGCAATGGTCTGAAACACGATCTGATGGGCCGCCAACACTTCTGGCCCCAGTGCCCCCATCAGGTAGGTGGTGACGGTGAACAGGCCAATCTCCAGGGCAAAGGAAACGCCAATGGGCAAGCCGATCCAGAACAGCTCCCGCAAGACCGGAGGTTCCACCCGCAGCAGGTTTTGAAACAGGCGGTAGGACTTGAGGGTGCGCTGCTTGAGCAGGTAGAGCACCAGAGCGATAAACATAGCCCAGTAGGCAATTACGCTGGTTAGAGCAATGCCTGTAAGCCCCAGCGCGGGCAGGCCAAAGTGCCCGAACCCCAGTGCATAGTTGCCTACTGCATTGAACCCAGTCCCCACCATTACAATCACCATGACCGGCTGCGGGTGAGATAGGGAAGACACCACGTCTTTGAGCAGGGCAAAGGCCAGCGCCGGGAAAAACCCCCACAGGATGACCGTCAGGTAGGGTCGGGCCAGTATGGCTACGCTCTGCGCTTGGCCCAGGTATCCCATGAGGCTGTCCATGCGCCACAGCAGCCCCATGATCGGCAGCGACAGCAGCAGCGACAGCCAGAGCCCGTTACGAGTGAGCTGCTGAATTCTTTTGGGGTTGGCTACTCCGTAGGCTTCGGCTGCCAGGGGACTGACGCCGGTAATAATGCCGGAAGCGGTCACTAGCAGGGTGATAAAGGTGGTGGCAGACAAGCCGCCTGCAGCCAGCACGTCTTGCCCCAGCCAGCCCATCATCACCGTATCGACAAAGCCCGTTGCCGCCTGGGCCACCTGGGCTCCGGCGAGGGGAAAGGTCAAATGTAGGGCGGCTCGGATCTCGCTGCGCAGAGAGGGCCGAATGAACATGGGAAACACGGCGGTAGAGGCTCCTGTAACCGATGGTGTGAGGGGGGTGTGAGGGAAATTTGCGACGGGTGGGGCGGATAAAGGGCCCAGGGGCTATCAGCTAAACTCCAGGCTAGAGGGCTGCAGAGTAAGCTTCATCAACCTTTAAGGTTGTTCCGGTAATGAACTTAGCATCGTCTGAAATTAGAAAACTGACGACCCTAGCTAGCTCAGTGTAAGTGACCGGACGGCCCAGCATCAGATCGTCGGGTACGTCCCATCCGGCTAGCTCTTCCATGCTGTCAGCCACGAAGAAAGGTGCGATCGCATTCATCCGAATCTGGTCTGCCCGGTAGCGTTTGGCGTAGAGCTTAGTAAAACCCTCCATAGCAGCTCGTAGAGTGCCGCTGAAGGGGGTTGCTAGACTAGGCTCCCGCGCATCGCAGGCCGAGATATTGACGATCGCACCGCCGCCCGCCTGCCGCATCGGCTCAGTCACCAGCCGGGCCAGCCGCACCACGCTTAAAAACAGCATCTCAAAGTTTTCCTGCCACTGCTCGTCGGAGATGGCCAGCAGGTCGGGCCGAGGCGGATCGCCAAAGCTGTTGACGACTGCGTCGATGCGGCCATAGTGATCTAGCGTTGTGCTAACCAGGCGCTGCAAATCCTCGACGCGGGTCAGCGATCCCTGGGTGGCAATGCCGCCCAAATCTTCGGCCAGCTCAAAAATGCTCTCTGAGCGGGCCAGCAGAGACACCCGATAGCCTTGAGCCGCTAACTCCCAGGCACAGCCCGCACCAATGCCGCGACTGGCCGCTGTAACGATGACTACCCGATCTGTCTCCATAGTGAGCTTCCTGGCATTCGTAAAGAAAAAGCTTTAGAAATTATCGTAGATGAGGTCGATTGACTTTGTAAAGAAAAAACTTTAGTTTATCCCTATGGCAAACTCCCCTAAAGCAGCCCACACCCGCACTCGACAGGCCATTCTTCAGTGCCTGAAGCAGGCCGGACCCACCGATTCCCAGGAACTGGCGGCGGGGCTGGGCATTTCTGCAATGGCAGTACGGCAGCATCTGTATGCTCTGCAGGCAGAAAGGCTGGTGACCTATGAGGAAGAGCCTCGCCCCCTGGGTCGTCCGGCCAAGCTCTGGCAGCTCACCCCCGATGCCGACTGCTTCTTCCCCAACGGCTATGCCGACCTCACGCTGGGGCTGCTGCAGTCAGTGATCGAGGCCTTTGGGCAGGAGGGACTAGATCGTCTGCTAGCGGTTAGAACTCAGCACCAGCTGGAGCAGTACCAGGGGCAAATTCCCCAGCAGCAAACGCTAGCAGCCAAGCTGGCCGCACTGGCGCAGGTTCGTACTGAAGAGGGCTATATGGCAGAGGTGCGATCGCAGCCCGATGGCTCCTACCTGCTGGTCGAAAACCATTGCCCTATCTGCATAGCGGCAGTGGTGTGTGCAGGGCTTTGCGATCGCGAACTCGAAATCTTTCAGCAGGTGCTGGGCGATGAAGCCACCGTGGAGCGCACCGAGCACATTGTCGCGGGAGCCCGACGCTGCGCTTACCGAGTGGGTCATCAGGTTGCCTTAGATGAATGATCTAACTCGCTTGCAGGATATTCTGGCCGCTTCGCCTATCGGTGCGGTGCTGCCTGCGATCGCACAGCTCGACCTACCTGACTGGTGGTTAGCGGGCGGTGCCGTCCGCAACACTGTTTGGCGAGGCTGCTTTGGCGAAGCCTGTAGCCTGGTGATCAACGATTTTGACATTGCCTTTTTTGACCTGGCAGGCGATCGCGAGCAGGAGTTAACGGCCAAAGCTGCCCTGACGCAACAGTTCCCAGACTTTCTCTTTGACGTAAAAAACCAGGCCAGCTTTGCCCGCTGGCGCAAAGGCCGCAGACCCTACCACAGCACCGAGGATGGCGTTGCCGACTGGCTGCATACTGCCACTGCCGTAGGTGTGCGGATAGATCGCTCAGGCCAGTGGCAGTTTTTCACGCCCTACGGTCTAGCAGATTTGTGGCAAGGCATTGTGCGACCCACCCCAGCCCATTTGCACAACCCGGATGCCGATCGCAAAGCAGCCTCGTTTTTAGAGCGGTGCCCTCAGCTTCGATTGGCTGAAAATTTGTTCTAGTCATAGCCTCTGGTGCATCATCGCAACACGTAACCCCCCTAGGGACCGCTGCTTTTTACAGTTAACCGCACGTTCCTTGAACCCACGCCGCTCACCTTTGTGATCGGGGCACAACTGGCCCTTTTAGAGGTTTTGGAAGGCTCAGGCCCCCAAAAATCTGCGCTAGTCCTTGAGGACAGCTCTAAATCTGTCACAAGGGGTATGGGCAAACTAAATCAGTGGTAAGATGATTCAAGTGTGAGGAGTTATCGAAACGAAAAAGCCCCTGAGTCGAAACACGGACAGACGCCAGGGGCTTTTTTGTACCCTTTTTTAGGATTATCGACCTATTTCCCTGATGAGATCGCTTTTGGCGGCGAGGTAATGCCGCGCCGGTCCAGGGTTTCCTCTAACTTACGGATAAAGTCAACGTCGGCAGTCAGCAAAGGCTGGCTTTGGCTACCAAAGATAGCTGCTTCGGGCGGGTGCTGTAGGGCAGCGAAGGCTTGGGCAAACTCGTAGGCGTTAGTTTCGATAGGCGCATCAAAGTGAGCCGAGATGATCTGCTCAAACTCCCATCTTGCGACCCGTTCAGCCCAAGCCGCGACCGCTTGAGGATCCTGATCGAGGATCAGGGTTTGTAGAATTGGGGCAATGAAAGGTCGGCCATTGCCGCGCAGCGCGTGAAAAGAGGCTTCCCAGTCTGCCTCCCACTTAAAGGGAAATAACCCAAAGTAGGCTTTGGCTGAATGGTCGGGGGCCTTGACCGTTTCTCGCATGGCCTGCCCTAACTGGACGGTTTTGAGGCAGCCGGGCTGGAAGT
>JACVRP010000551.1 GCA_014534385.1 Cyanobacteria bacterium Co-bin13 | reverse complement strand
TTTTTCTTTATTCGAGCTGCCACTAAGGATCGCACCGAAACCCTGCAGGCAACGGTGGCAAAACCGCCTGAGACGCTGCAAAGCGATCTGCAAACGTACTTCGAAAGCCGGTCTTACCGGGTTACCGACAGCAACTCAGCGGCCCATCAAATTACCTTTAGAGGCTTTGTTCGGCCCAGCTTATTTTTGGCGTTTTTTCTATCAAGTATGGCGGCGATTGGCGCAGGCTGTTTAGCGCTGGTGTTGGCAATTTTGCTGCCTGACTATGCCTCTATTTTTTCCGTTTTGCTGCTCGCGGCTCCTGGGGCAGGGCTATTTTACTGGCGGCGAGCAGGTCGGGAGGAGCAGGTGCTGATGACCGTCGAGCCAGACGCTCCCGATATTGCTAGCCGCAGCAAAATGACGGTAGTGGGCCACCGCGATGAGTTAGCGGCCCTGAAACAGGCCCTGTCTCTTTAAGGGCGTCTGCCTGCTAAGCGTATTCCCTTAGCGTCACCTATAGCTGTACATTGCTTAAGACATCTAATTTGGGGGGTGTGAGGGCTTTGTCCCCAGCCGGGGGTTCCACCCCTGCACCCCGTTCTAATTCCAGCAAACATAATCCCTCAAAACGCAAAGGGATGGTCTCAGCTAAGAAACCATCCCTTGAGCGGGTTCAACTAGACCGTCGATTAACGGCTAGAGCCTCCCATGACGGGCAGATCTTCTTCTTCTCCGAGAAGAACGCGCAGGCTAGGGAAAAGGAAGTGATTTTCCTCAACGTACTGCGCCCCAAACAGACCTTTCTCTGCCCAAAAATAGCGGTCGGTGGTGTGCTCATTGCGCTTAACTAAAAGCAGTGCCGGGGGTGCAATACCCTCGGAATGAATGAAGTTACGCGCGGCAGTCACCGGTTTTTCATTGCCGCTCTCGATACTATACTGAGGGACAGCCTCCAAAATTCGACGTCCCTCTAGCCGCCGCCGGCTCTTACGCTTACGTCTCCGTGCCAAACCGCCTACCTCCTCTCGTGTTGCTACTCAGAATCTTGGATTTCAGATGTAGTGGTAGTTACAAATTTTATGAACCCAGGAAAGTATATCGGGTCAAAATAAGAATTTCAACTTCTCTTAAAAATGTTGCTTCAACCCTTTACAAGCCTTGTTTTGAGGCACTTTAGCAGGCATTTTGAAAGGAATTTCTTGAACAAAACGTTAAAAATTTGACAAAAATTTATTTTTTTATGGTTAGTTGCCCGTCAATCGCTGTTGATGATTTTGCCTGCTAGCTCTGAATTTGTTGCCCTTTGTCGATCTCAGGTAGCGCTCCTAGCCCAGTCCCTGGGAGCGACTTCGACTGTTATTTATCTCACTGAGCGAACGGCAGACCACCCTAGCCCTGCGCTGGTGCCCATAGTTGCCTACCCAGATCTGCCCCCCAGCTGGAGCGTTGCCGATTGGCAGCAAGCGACGGGCGTAAAGCTGCTGCCAGGGGCAGATCTGCCTGTCCATGAGCAGCTTGAGCCGGTAGAGATTCGCCCAGACTGGCCGATGTCGACTTGGCCGACGGTTGAGGAGTCGCAGGCGAATTTTGCGCTGGGGCTAAGCACCAGCAGTGGGGCCAGCGAACCCAAGTTTCAGGGGCAGGCTACAGATCTGGCTTCTGAGCACCAGCTAGTGCTGCCTATGGCCCATGAGGGGCTGGTGTTAGGGGTGTTGGTGAGTACCCGAGAGGGGCAGCCCTGGCAGGTGGAGGAGCGGCAGCAGGCTGAGCGCATTGCCGATACTCTGACTTTGGCCAGGGTGATGGATCAGCGCGGGCAGTGGCTAGAGCAGCGGCTGCAGCGTAAGCAGCTAACTCAGAGCTATCAGTCGGAGACCTTTCACGATTTGCTGCATCAGTTTCGCAATCCGCTGACGGCCATGCGAACCTTTGGCAAGCTGCTGCTCAAACGCATTCAGCACGGCGATGCCAATCAGTCTATTGCCGAAGGGATTGTGCGGGAAAGTGAGCGGCTGCAGGACTTGATTCAGCATTTTGATGAGGCCGTGGCGGTCGGGGATGCTGATCTAGAAGCCAGTGAGCACCCGCCTGAGAACGCTGTTTTGGCGCTGCCAGCAGCAGCCCCACTGCCCCTACCCCTGTCGATAGAGGGAGCTGACCTAGAGGGACTCCACACCCGCTTGCCAGAGGGCAGCGAGTTGACAGAGCGAAGCCTGCCCAGCGTGACTTTGGGCACCGCGCTCAGATCTGCTCCTCTGCAGTGGGCTGACATTCTAAAGCCGCTGCTCATTTCTGCCGATGCCGTCGCCGAGGATAAGCAAATTCGGATGTATGCGGCAATTCCCGATGATTTGCCTGCCGTCTGGGGCGACAAAGGGGCTTTGCGGGAAGTTGTAAGCAATCTGCTGGACAACGCCCTGAAATATTCTCCGCCGGGGGCAGCTGTGTGGCTCTTGGCGGGCCTCTGGCGGGAGGAGGCCGGGCACACCTATCAGGGCATTGC
>JACVRP010000445.1 GCA_014534385.1 Cyanobacteria bacterium Co-bin13 | reverse complement strand
TTGATCGCTTTTGAAGCAGCCAGATCCCAAGAATGGCGCTACCGCTTAGAATCACTGCTAGGCCGATTAGCCAGAATTTAATGGGAGGAGCAGGCTTCCTGTGTAAATGAACCTGATTAGGTTGAGGGATATTATCAGAACTTACCTTGTGAGTTAACAGGTTAGTTTCTGCCAGGGCTCTACTCAAAGTTTCAAGTGCCGCAGCATCGGTTAGGTAGCTGAAATGATGGCAGGCTACTTCTATGTGCTGGGGGGCAAGAGAGCGCTGCAGCGGCAGAGATTGGATGCTGTAGACCGTTGCTGCCAGGTCATTGGCCTGGCTCATGAAGGGAAACTCTACCACCGCCCGACCCACCCGATCTAACAGTCGAATGACTTGGTTGCAAGTAGCAACATCTGGCAGGGGAATAAGCGATGCATTGCCCGCTATAACGGTGTAAGGCACTTTGGGGTCTGCACTATCGGCCAGAGACCTTAAAAAGTCCGAGCCTGGCTTCATCTGATCAAGGGTAACATCCACCAGCTCGATGGCCGCCATCAGGCTACCCAGCGCCTTGATGGGCAACGCCACTGAGGACAGGCTATTCAGGCCGATGGTCAGGGCAGTCGTAGCCCAGTCCTGCAGGGTAGGCCAGGGAGACCCTGCACTGGGGGTACCCAGCAGGACCAGGTGCTGCACAACCTGATGACCGGCCTGTTGCTCAATAAAGCACCTAGCAACCAAGCCCCCCAGGGAGTGAGCTACCACGTGTAAGGTCTTGCCGTGGTTGGAGGTTAGCCCCACAGCGGTCAAGCGATCGCAAACCTGTTTGGCCAGATCTGGGATAGGGGTATTGAGGTTTTCGTAGTCAAAGGTCAGCACCAGATCATAGCGATCGAGCAGGGGCTGAGCCTGGCCATCTACTTCAACCTGAGCCTGACGCGCCTCCAGCACCATGCTTTGCGTGTCTCCCGCAATCCCGTGGATAAACAGCAGAATGGTCTGAGCCGCTGATACCCGCTGCGCTACAGTTGTGCGGTCGGCTTCGTAGCGGAGCGTTTCCTCTGCGCCTTCCTCTGCTCTTTTCTCTACGGCAGCCAGAATGGGATAGGGGAACTCAAGCCCCAGCTTTTGCGCCACGACTTTTTGGAAAAAAATGCGGATGCTGCCGCCCAAACTCCGAGCCCCCTCGCTAGTAGGATTTGGCAGCCGCTCTAGATAAATTTCGGTTTGGTTACCCTGGGCCTGCCCCCGGCCTAGGGGCAAAAAGAACTCCCCATCAAAGGCGATGGGCAAAACGTATTCGTGGGGTTGAAGGGCAATTGGGGCAACTAGCGTTAATGGCTGAGCCAGGGTCACGGTTTCAGCGCTGGTGAGGTTCTCCAGTTCCAGGACGTTTAGCTCAGCGTTGACGCTGCGATTTGCGGTGAGCTGAAACGGCTGAGTAACTTGAGGATCGGCCAGGAGTAAGGGAGGTAAGAGGGGGTGATTGAGGCTGCGAGATGCGGCAGCAGCAGTGGTTAAGCGGGCGCTACCTCGAAAACTAGGGTGGGGTTTCAGGGTTACTCCTTGGCCTAAGTCGATGGCTTGGGCAGCGTTGATTGGCGAAGTGGGCTGGGGCCGGACAACGGTAAAGGCAATTTGGCTCGTTGTCCAATCGTCGTAGACAGTGTCGTCAGGGGCGGGGGTTAACTCCAGGTGCCGGGTCATCACTCGCTGCATCAGACGATTCAGAGCACCCCTTTGGGGTTGTGTCAGCGAGCGTTTTAGGGAATCGCCCAGCTCAGCTTGCTCCAGCAAGGTTGCATCAAAGTCGGCGGTGCAGGCAACGGCTTTGAGGATGTCGCGAAACTCGGTGACGCCCTGTTGCCACAGAGCTCTGGGCAGATTGCCATAAATCGGCTGTCCCTGGGCCACCCAAACCTCTTCTCTGGGGCCTAGCCGCACAGTGCCTCCCGCTAGCAGAGAAGTGATTTGAAAGGTTTCGGCCAAATCGTAGAGGGCACAAAACAGCGTGAGGTCACTCTGATTGGAAAGCTTGATGCGAAAGGTTGGCTGCTGCCACTGCTGGCGGTTGGCGTCCCACTCATAAGCTAGGCGAATCTGGGACTGGTTCAGAGGTTCGGCCTGATCGCCGCGATAAATTTGAATGTGGAGAGCGTCCGCTGGAATTTGGCTGGTGGCTGGGGGAGCGAGATCGGCAACGGTCATCCACCGGGCTAGCTGTTCTAGCTGCTGCACGGCTTTTGCTGCCTGATCGAGCGTGTATCCCTGCAGGGGGCTAAGGAGCGGAGCAGCCTCGGTAGAACGAACGATACTGTAGGTATCATTCTGGGCCAGCACTTTGAGCTGAGCCAGTTCTGTTTGGGCTGGCTCTCGCAGGTAGGGCGAGGGTTGCCCGGTGGGACTAGCTGTTTGCAGGGCTTGCCGGACCAGCTGAACGGCAGCGGCATCTCCCGCCAGAGAAACGGTGACGGCGGGCAGGGGCACGGCAGTCAACACGGCTTTGAAAACGGCCTGGGTATCGGTTACGTGCTCGCTGCCTTGACGAATGCGCAGCTGGCTGAGCTGGGGAAGGACTGCGGTAATTTCGGCCTGTGCGATCGCACCCCCAGCCTCCTTCAGCGCCTCTGAGGCAATATTGAAGGGAAAGATCGCCAGCTGGGGCCGCTCCTCAGCGCTGGGAGCAGGAATGCCGTGGATGCTGCCGCCGTTGATGATCCAGCCATAGTCAGCGCTGTAGGAAACGGTGTAGTAGGGACGCGACCGGGCAATGGCTCCCCCCAAAAAGGGCTGATCTAGATCGGCTGCATGGGTGGCCTCAAGCTGGGGCGATTGGGCCGCAACCTGGCTGTGCACCCGAGCCTGCGTGCGCCTAAACAGGTCACGGTAGGTGAGTGGCCCATTGGCCTGCTTCAGAGTTTCTAGCAGAAAGTAGGAAAAGGCTCCGCGATGGGTGCCACCGCCGAAGAATTCTCGGGCCTCTTCGTACTCGCGGCAGGCGGCTAGCAAGACATGGCGGCCTTTGGGAAATAGCCCTTGGGCAGCAGCGGGATGGGCACTGCGGGCTGCCGCGAGGGTAGATAGGCTATCGGCGGTTAGCAGGAACGTATCAAAAGGGCGCTGCCGCATATCCGGCGGAACTTGCCGGGTAGCAACAGACTGTAGCGTTTTGCGCGTACCTGTCCCAGAATGGCAGCAGTCTAAAATCACGATGATGTGGGGATTGGCTTGGGCAACCTCGGCAATCAGGCTGGCCAGCTCCTTATCGGCTAGATCCCACTGCCCGTCAAGG
>JACVRP010000422.1 GCA_014534385.1 Cyanobacteria bacterium Co-bin13 | reverse complement strand
TTAATGGGCGGAGCATCTGGCGGTGGGTTCGGGGGAGTCGGTGCTCTATGGGGCGACTTCTCAAGTTGACCCGACCGATCAGGAGTGGCTGGCCCGAGTTGAGCAGCACCGGCAGCGGCGGCCTCAGGGCTGGGGGCTGCTGGAGGTACCGGTGGCGCTGCCTGAAACTATTGAGGGGGCGGGGGCGGGGGTGTGTCTGCTGGTAGATTCGCTGGGCACCTGGCTGGCGAATTTGCTGGAGCAGGATGGGGCGGCGTGGCAGCAGACCTGCGATCGGCTGGTGGCTAGCCTGGAGCAGACTTCGGCCCAGGTGATTTTGGTGGCGGAGGAGGTGGGCTGGGGAGTGGTGCCTCCGTATCCGCTGGGGCGGCTGTTTTGCGATCGCATGGGGCAGCTGACGCGCAGGGTGGGTGCGATCGCTCAGCCGGTTTATTTGGTCACCGCCGGATATGCCGTGGATGTGCGCCAATTGGGCCACCCCGTCCCTAAGTCATAGATAGAGCGGCAGAGGTGTAAACATCCTTAAAGCTTTCTGGAAACCTCGATAGAAAGAGGTTTTGCCTGCTTCAGAACGCTACGATCAGAGCTAACTCAGGAATTAAACACTGCGGTTTTACCCTTTTCCTATGGCCTCTCCAAAACAAGTTCGTGAATACTTAGCCCACTGGTTTCAGCTGGGTAAGCCCGTCGTACTTGAAAACGGTAAGGCTGAGTGCTTGCCCTACCCTATTTTTGTCGGCAGTCGCTACAGCCAGGCGTTTGAAGAGTGCTGGCAGCAGATTCTCCACAAAGAGGGTGCCGACTGCTATCTCAAGGGCACAGACCAAACCATTGCAATGCTGCTGTCTTCTGCGTGGGAGGTCGTTTCTTGCGCTCGCTGCAGCCTGCCGATTCCCCTGCCAGATTTGGGCTATTCTTCCTACCCCTGCCCCTGTCATGACCTGACGAGCTGGCCCAACGACGAGATTCCCAGGCCGCGCATGGGCGTTGACACCAATCAATACCTCACCGTGCTTCAGGGCCGCCTGGCTCAGGTGCGAGGCGACGACCAACCAGCCGTGCGACCGTCTTACGATCCGGCAGATGCCGCTAATATTGCTGCGTCGTGGCGGGGCACGTCGTAGGTAAAAAAGTCTTGAGCCATGAGCGTTGCCGGGAAAATGGCCTGGGCCTCGGCCAGCAAGTCTGAGAGCTGAATGTCGTTGCCCGGCGCATAGCGGGGGCTAAAGTGGGTCATGATTAGCCGCTTGACCTGAGCCGCTAGCGCTACCTGGGCTGCCATTGTGGAAGTGGAGTGTAGCCGCTGGTAGGCCAACTCAGCGTCTCGGTGGGAGAAGGTAGCCTCGTGAATGAGCACGTCGGCCTTCTGAGACAGCTCAACAGAGCGCTCAGAGAAGATCGTGTCGGTGCAGTAAACTACCTTGCGCCCCACCAGCGGCGGTCCGCAGAGATCGGCTCCGTTGATGCGACGACCGTCGGGGAGGGTGATGGCTTCTCCTCGCTTCAGCTGCCCGTAGATGGGGCCCGAGGGAATGCCTAGCGCTTTAGCTCGCTTGACATCGAAATGACCAGGTCGATCGGCTTCTTCAATGCGGTAGCCAAAGGCCGGTACCCGGTGCTCCAGCAGTGTGCAAAACACGCGAAATTCATCGTCTTCAAAAACTAGCCCCGGCTCGACCGTATGCACTTTGATCGGCAGGGAAAAATGGGTCTGAGAGTAGCGGCGGCAGGCCTGCAAATACTCGTTGAGCTTGGGCGGACCATAGATGTCAATGCGCTGTTGGGGGTTGCCCGCTAGGCCGCAGGTCGCTAGCAGCCCCATCAGCCCAAAAATGTGGTCGCCATGCATGTGGGTGATGAAGATGCGGCGAATCTGGCTGGACTTAAACTCGCTTCTGAGAAACTGGTGCTGCGTGCCCTCGCCACAGTCAAACAGCCAAACTTCTGCTCGCTGAGGCAGCCGCAGCGCGACGCTCGATACGTTGCGCGATCGCGTTGGTACCCCTGAACTTGTTCCCAAAAACGTGATCTGCAAAGATGGCCGCCCCAGTCACTGATGTCTTCTCACCTATCTTGACATGGCCCACCCCGAATGGGGCGTAGTCTGGTATTCAGCGGCGGCGGGGCAAGATGGCTTAGACTGGGAGGCAAAAATGAGGGGAAAATACCCGCATGGCACTTTTACAGCGAATTGCTTCAGCAGCACTAGGCCTGGGAATTTTGAGCGCAGCGACGGCAGCGCAGGCAGATGCGCCTGGAGTTTTCTACTCCTGGCGGGCGCTCGATGCAAACGTTACCCAGTGCCTGGATAGGGCGGGTCAGGCCCTGGCTAGCCAGAACCTAGAGGGCATTCAAGCAGATCTCAACAGCGTGGGCGGCAGCACAGACGAAACCACCGCCATCTTCGTTTGCCTGGAGGATGAGCAGAGCACGACAGTCATGGTGATTGTGTCAGGCGCAAACGAGGAAGCGGCTGTCAGCCTGCGGGAAGCCCTCAAGTCTGTTTTCTAAAGCAGCTCTGAACACAGCCTATGCGGGTGATTGCCTACCTCTATAGCGATCCGCTTTTGGAAACGCCGCCCGCGATTGATATTTGGGGGTGGGAAGTTGACCGTGTGTATCACGATTTTGCCGCTGCTGCCCAGCCAGATCAGCGACCACAGCTAGAAAAGCTGCTGGCAGACAGCGCCATTTCATCCCCCGACTATGTGCTGATCCGGCGGCTGGAGGAGCTGGGCGAGTCTCTAGATGAGGTCAGTCAGCGGCTCAGTGTTCTGGAGTCAATGGGCTGTGTGGTGCTGGCGGTAGAGCAGGACTACGTCAGCTATCGGGTGGGGGAGGCCAGCGGTGATATCGGCTCAGACGACGCTCGGCACACTACCTGGCGCACGGCTCTAATGCAGCTTTCCAGCGAGATTCAGCAGCAGCAGCGGAGTCGCCGCCTGCGCCAAGGCCATGCCCGCAACCGGGTGAAGGCACTGCCGCCGCCCGGAAAGGCTCCCTACGGCTACCGCAGAGGCAAGGATCGCTACGCCCTCGATCGCACCGCCGCCCCGGTCGTCAAAGAATTTTTTGAGCAGTTTTTGCTGTTTGGCTCCCTGCGCCGCGCGGTGCGAGTGCTGGAGAAGAAATACGGCAAGCGCATCTCGGTCTCTACGGGCAAGCGCTGGCTGACGAATCCGGTTTACCGGGGCGATCTGGCCTACCAGGATGGCGGCATTTTGCAGAACACCCATGCTGCGATTCTTTCTCGGGAAGAGGCCGCGCAAATTGACCGACTGCTGCGTCGCAATAGCCGTCTGGCTCCTCGCACGGCCAGCGCTCCTCGCTCTTTAGCTGGTTTGGTCAAGTGCCAGTGTCAGTCAGGCATGAAGGTTTCGCGGGTGACAGTGCCCCGACAGGAGAAGGAATACCTCTATCTGACACCGACTCAGTGTGCCCAGGTTCCTAAGTGCAAGGCGCTGGCCTACGAGGC
>JACVRP010000540.1 GCA_014534385.1 Cyanobacteria bacterium Co-bin13 | reverse complement strand
TGAGCGGAGCAGGTGGCAGATACCCTTCAAAGAGCGGGCTACTCGGCTGCTGCAGCCATCCCAGCAGGATCTTGATCGGCCCATCACTTTGATTGGGCTCCATCCAAGCGCGGTTAGGTGCAGGCTGGCGCTGCCGCAGACGGCTCAGCTGACCCACCGGATCAGCCGCTGCAATTTTTCGATAAATCAGCCGCCCTGCCTGAAACCCGACATAAACCGGGTATAGCGTGACCTGCAAGGCCCAAGCAGTCCCTACCTGCAGCCGCCTCACGACCCGTTCGGCCCTTTGAGCCCAGCCGTGATAAGTTCCCAATAAACGGTTGATAGTTTGGCTTTGGAAGGATCGTGACGAGGATGCCATAAGCCTGCTTGAATGGCTTCAATGTCCCAATCTTACCGAAGTCATGACCACCTCTGGATCGCCTGCGCTACTTCCATCGCTTAAATTCATTGAGGACACCCTTCATCGGCTTCGGTCACTTTCCCAATGCTCGGTTCTAGAGAGCTGGCGTTTTTTAGCAGATCCCCACGGCATCCATTCGCCCCATCAGCTGCCCGAGGAGGAATCCCTTCCCCTAGCCCCTTTGAACCAGCGGCACCACATTCCCTGGAACCGAGGTCAACAGGTTTTATGGCTTTATCAGCGGCTGCAGTGGCCGGCTGCTTTACAAGGTTTTTCCCTTCAAGGCTATAGGGTTAAGCTGGCGCTGCGCTGGTGGGCTGACCTGGCCGAACTCTATGTCAATGGGGCTTTGGTGCAAACGGGCGATATCTTTGACTGCTTCACGCGGCTGCCGCTCTGTGATGCTATCGTGCCCGGAGGCTCGGTAGAGGTTGCTTTGCGGCTGGTTAGTCCAGGGCATGATGAGGGAGCTTTGGTGCGATCGCACCTCATCTTCGAGTCCACCCATGAAGATTTGCCTGAACCTGGCTTCGTTGCGGATGAACTGGCGGTGCTTTACCGATACCTGCAGCAGTTTGCCGCTGATAAGCTAGAAGACTTCTCTCAAAAGCTAACCATCATTGACTGGGAGCATGTAGATAATCGCCCCCAGTTTCAGGAATCCCTCCAGGCCCTGCGTCAGCAACTCACCCCTTGGAGCACCTGGATCAAGCAGCGCCAAATTCATTGCGTCGGCCATGCCCATCTCGATCTGGCCTGGCTCTGGCCCATTGCCGACACCTGGAATGCTGCCGAACGCACTTTTCAGTCTGTGCTTTCCCTGCAACAAGACTTCCCTGAACTCACCTACACCCACTCCAGCCCAGCCCTCTTCGCCTGGGTAGAAGCGCATCGACCCGAACTTTTCCAGCGCATTCAGGAGCAGGTCAGACAGGGGCGGTGGGCGATTGATGCTGGGCTTTGGGTTGAGCCAGAGCTAAACATTATCGGGGGTGAATCGATCGTTCGGCAGCTTCTCTACGGGCAGCGCTACTGCCAGGAGAAGTTTGGCAAAGTCAGCGAAGTAGCTTGGCTGCCCGATACCTTTGGCTTTAACTGGCAGTTGCCCCAACTCTTCACCCAGGGCGGCATTCGCTACTTTGCCACCCAAAAACTCCGCTGGAACGACACCAACCCCTTTCCCCACGACTGGTTCTGGTGGGAGGGTTTAGACGGCACCCGCATTCGCAGCCTCACGCTGCCGCTGATCGGCAGCGATATTGAGCCGGTTGAGATGGCACATTACGCCTGTGAATGGGAAGCGAAAACGGGTTTTTCCCAGAGCCTCTGGCTGCCGGGAGTGGGCGATCATGGCGGCGGGCCAACGCGAGACATGTTGGAAAAGGCGCGCCGCTGGGCTGAGTCACCGTTTTTCCCTGAGCTAAGTTTTGGCCATATTGGCGAGTTTGTAGAAAAGCTAACCCCCTCGACGGCTGGAGTAGGGCAAGCCACAGAAGAGAAGGACACGGTTCACGATTCTAAGAATTCGTCTCTTCCAGTTTGGCAAGATGAGCTTTACCTTGAGCTGCATCGAGGTTGCTACACGACCCACGCTGATCAGAAATGGTACAACCGCCGCTGTGAGGATGTGCTTTACCAGGCGGAGCTGTTCTCTGCTCTGGCGGCTTTAATCAACCAGCGGCCTTATCCCAAAGCTGAACTCGAAGCAGCTTGGAAAAACGCGCTGTTCAATCAGTTTCACGACATTCTGCCGGGGTCTTCGATTCCAGAGGTCTTTGCTGATGCCAATCAGCTGTGGGAGGAGGCGCTTCAGAGAGGAACCGTGATTTTGCAGGAGGCGTTGGGTGCGATCGCAACCCATCTCGCCCTACCCAATCCGCCCCAACCCGATGCCGTCCCGCTAATGCTGTTTAATCCCCTGAACTGGGAGCGCTCAGAGGTCGTGTCTATCCAGGCGCCCCATGAGCCGCAGCCAGGATACCGCTGGCAGGTTCAGGATGTATCCGGTCAGGTACTTTCAGATTCTTCAGGGACGTTTGAATCCGAAACAGTTCTCTTCTTAGCTGTTGCCGTTCCTTCTGTGGGGTACAGGCTTTTCTGGCTAGTTCAGACTCCAGCCGTAGAAACCGAATCCCCTCAACCTCCAAATCACTGG
>JACVRP010000670.1 GCA_014534385.1 Cyanobacteria bacterium Co-bin13 | reverse complement strand
GGTGATGGCCTGGGGCCAGTATGTGATTGGCCTGTTGGTTGCCCTCCTGATCTTGGTTCCTTTTTTTGACATGAGCCCTATTTCGGGTGCGCTGATTGAAATGTCTTTTGAATGTGGACACGGAACAGCAGCCGGCATGGCCCAAACGCTCACTGACTTGGGCTTTGAAGAAGGCGGCGACATGGCGCTGGGGCTAGCCACGGTGGGAATTGTCACCGCCATTATTGCCGGTACAGCTCTGGCAGACTGGGCCCGAAAAAAGGGGCCCGTCCAGGCTGCGGGCAGTGACGATCTTGCCTCTGGGCACACCATGGCCCATGCTTCAGGCTCAGAGGTGCAGCTAGAGGAGGGCCAGATCTCTACCGAAGATTATCAGTACCGGCCCGACGGCAGCTGGCGCGAGCTGCTGGTCGACCCGCTCAGCCTGCATTTTGGCTATGTAGGGTTGGCAATTGCCATTGGTTGGCTGATTTTGCAGGGGCTGATCTGGCTGGAGTCAATTACCTGGAATGCGGGCGGCGAAGGACTGGAAATTTTAGGCAACATTCCTTTGTTTCCGCTGGCGCTGATTGGCGGCATTTTAGTGCAGCTGGGCCTGGAGAAAATGGGGCGGGGCTATCTGGTTAGCCCCCGCTTGATGAATCGCATTGCCGGTGTAGCCTTGGACGTCACAGTGATCACAGCGCTGGCCTCAATCTCGCTGACGGTGCTGGGCGCAAACCTGGCTCCTTTCCTGATTCTGGCGGTGGCGGGTGTGGCTTGGAGCATTTTTGCCTTTGTTTACCTGGCCCCACGCATTTTCCCGTCCTACTGGTTTGAAAAGGGTATTGCCGACATGGGCCAATCAATGGGCGTTACGGCAACGGGCCTGGTGCTGCTGCAGATTGTAGATAAAGATAACCGCTCGGGTGCCTATGAAAGCTTTGGCTACAAGCAGCTTTTCTTTGAGCCCATTGTCGGAGGCGGGCTGTTTACAGGGGCTGCTCCCACCCTGATCAATCAGTTTGGTCTGATATGGGTGCTGGGGCTCACAGCCGCTATTTTGATTGGCTGGCTGATCTTTGGCTATCTCGCCTTTTGGCGCAAAAACAGCCAGCAGTCGCTCCACTCCTGACATTTAACTTCTTATTCTCCAAAACCCGCTTTCCCTAAAGGATCAGACAAGTACGTGACCTAAATTAAACGTCGCTGTCATTGCGTAGCTTGCTTCCCGCAGGGTGCGAAGCGCGGCAATCTCCTTGTGGTAGTCGCTTTACAGGGATTGCTATAGCCCTTCGGGCATGGCTTCGCTTTTCTTGAATGCCCCTTGGGCTATGCGCTTTGCTCGCAATGACTAATTAGGGCCATCTACTTATTCTGGCTTGGCAGTCGATTACAGCCATTTTCGCTTGCACACACCACCCATCCACCTAAGCCTGTAGCTCACCGATCTGAAAATCGCTGCAGCGTAACTCCTGCGGGTTGGATTGACCCCTTGAAGGTACCCTTTAAAGGTAGCTAGAGGGCTCAGAGCTGATTTAAAGTTTCGGCTAGAGTTCTAGCTAAAGCTCTGGCTAGACCTAGCCCTAACCCGTTCACCGCACCTACGACCCATGAAAATCATTGACCTCATCACCTGGTTTGAATCCTGGGCCAACCCTGCCTGGCAGGAAAGCTGGGATAACTGCGGTTGGCAGGTAGAGCCAGGCATTTTAGATGAGGCGGCGGGGATACTGGTTTGCCTAACGCCGACCCTGGCAGTGATGCAGGAAGCGATCGCGCTGCGGCAGCAGGGGGCTCCGGTAAACCTGATCTTTGCCCACCACCCGCTAATCTTTAGCCCGCTCAAGACGGTACGCAAAGGCGACCCGGTGGGGGAAATGGTGCGGCTGGGCATTACCCACGGAATTGGAGTTTACACGGCTCATACCAACTTCGATCAGGTGGAAGACGGCACCGCTGATCTGCTGGCCCAGCTGCTGGAGCTAGAGCAGGCCAAGCCGGTCGTACCTACCCAGGATGGATTGGGCTACGGGCGCGTGGGCAACCTCAACCCCGCTTTGAGCCTACAAGCCTTGCTGGAGCAGATTCAGGCCAAGCTTGCACCGCC
>JACVRP010000363.1 GCA_014534385.1 Cyanobacteria bacterium Co-bin13 | reverse complement strand
CCGTAAACCACGGCCATTTTGGCATCGGCTCCAGCCAGCAGCTTGCCGTAGACCTCTTGGACGATCTCGTGCAGGTGCTTGCGGACGGATTCAACCCCGCCTTTGCTGTGAAGGGAACTACCGGCCCCTCCATGAATAATGACCTTGGGTTGAATTTGCATACCAGTCCCTCTCTCGTGTGGCATAGCCCTTAATTCTAAGAGAGAGCCATCCGCGATGGGGATGCCTCAAAATACATTCCTACCGCAATAAAATGCCTAGCCTGAGCCACCGCTAACTTTCCTGAGCCTGGGAACGGCGGCGACGGCAGCGATCCGAGCAGTATTTCACCTCATCCCAGCAGTCAGCCCACTTCTTGCGCCAGGTGAAGGGACGCTGACACACTGGGCAGACCTTGGTAGGCAAGTCAGACTTTGCACGCTGGCGAGGCATGGGCGCTAACGGCCAGCAGGCCAGGCCGGATGGGCCAGCAGAGAGGCCATCACCCGCACCCCCCGCAGCTGGTTTGACAGGGGCAGGTGGCCGTCTGGAGCACTCAAGTCCCAAATAAATTCGTTGGGGTAACGAGTCCAGGTGGTTTCGTTTCTCCAGGCAATGCGGGTCCAGAGCTTGTCCCAGTTTTGCCCCTGCCCTAGCCAGATCTCGCGCTGCCTGGAAAAGCCAAACTTGCCCTCGGAGTAGAGCCGCCAGAGAGTATCTAGGGTCTGTAGGTCAGTTGCCGGAAACTGCTCGACCTCGGTGAAGTAGAGCCATTTGCGGCGGGCCGCATCGGGGCCTGCCAGTTCACAGAGCTTCTGCATGTTGAGCCGATCAGCGGCCTCAAAGGACTGAGCGACCAGCAGCGCCTGCAGCGCAGAATAGTCAATGCCGCACTCGGAGGGCATGGGCACCCGCCCCTGGGGCCAGTGCGTCTGCAAAAACTCGTGGACTTCTGGCTTCTGCGTCGCGTGGAGAACCTGAACAATTTTGCCGTCTAGGATTTCGGGGGGCTGCTCCTGCCGCTCCAGCAGAACCTGCTGAAGCAGCTCAATGCCCTCATCGCCAATTCCCACTAGCTCATGGATGGCCGATAGCTGTTTTTTCAAGGACTCTGCCCGCAGCTGCTGCCGCAAGTTCTCCAGAGCGTCGCCACTGGAAGCGGCAGGGGATGACGAATGCGCTGTGAAACTACTCATGCTAAACCAGTAGGGCAAAATCCCGGAGGCTCTTTGGATTCACCGGCAGGCTAGCCAGGCTCTCCGCAGGCGCACAGGGAAAGGGTCTATTTCCTGATCATAAAAGGGATCGGGAACCTATGCAGCAAACAATGCCTCAACTGACCTCAAGATTGTTCTGGTTCGGCTGCCTCTCCGGGGGCCTGATAGCCGTGTTCAAAGGCAAATCGAATCAGCTGAGAGCGGTTCTCTAACGAAAGCTTGCTGAGGATGTTGCTGAGGTGGGTCTGCACGGTGCGAGGGCTGATAAACAGCCGTTCGCCAATTTGCTTGTTGGTGTAGCCCTGAATCACTTCCCAAAAGACCTTGGCTTCTGCAGGCGTGAGCGGCAAAGGCTCTGGGGCTGAGACAGCCGGGTCGGCTTGCGATCGCACCTGCCCCACCAAACGCTCCACCTGAGCCTGAATCTTTTCAGCCCGCTCGATTAGGCCATTGATTTTAGCGATCAGTTCCCTTGGGTGAAAGGGCTTAACCAGATAGTCATTAGCCCCAATCGTGTGGGCATGAATGCGGCTCTCGACCTCTCCCAAACTAGAGAGAAAGATAAACGGCACCAGTTCTCCCGAAGGGCTAGCCCGCAGCCGCCGACAAAACTCAAAGCCATCCATCTGAGGCATCAGCACATCAGACACTACGACATCAGGCCTGTCTTGATCAAAAAGCGACAGGGCCTCCGCCGCTGAGGTGGCATTGACAACTACAAAACCCTGCTGCTGCAGGCGGCGGGTGAGGGCAGCCTGCAGCGTCAAATCATCATCGACGATTAATACGGTTTTCATTCAATAAACTGATTCTTTATAAAACCTGTTACTAGAGCGAACCCCAGTGAACGCCCAACATCTCAACCCCCATCCCACTGGGCCCTTATTATTTTTAATGAAACCTGCACAATAAAGAGTTTAGCTAAGCATTGCCAAAATCAGGGATTTAGAGTAAGTAACGTTAGGTCTTGAAATACTTTCCCGCAAGGTCTTTAATCCATGTACGAACGGATCAACCCTCCTACCACTGGTGAACGCATTACCTTTAAAGCTGGGGAGCCTATTGTCCCCGATATGCCCATCATTCCCTTTATTCGGGGAGACGGAACGGGGGTTGACATCTGGCCTGCCGCCCAAAAAGTCTTTGACGCTGCCGTTGCCAAAGCCTACGGCGGCAGCCGTCAAATTGTGTGGTTCAAAGTCTACGCGGGGGATGAAGCCTGCGAGCAGTATGGCACTTTTCAGTACCTTCCAGAAGACACCCTCGCCGCCATCCGCGACTACGGAGTTGCTATTAAAGGCCCTCTCACAACTCCCGTGGGCGGCGGCATTCGCTCGCTCAACGTGGCCCTGCGGCAAATCCACGATCTCTATGCCTGCGTCCGGCCCTGCAAGTATTACCCCGGCACCCCCTCCCCCCACAAAAGCCCAGAGAAGCTCGACGTTATCGTCTATCGGGAAAACACCGAAGACATTTACCTAGGCATTGAGTGGAAACAGGGCACTGAGATGGCCGATCGCATCATCAACCTGCTCAACACCGACCTGATTCCCAGCACCCCTGAGCATGGCAAAAAGCAGATTCCCCTAGACTCTGGAATTGGCATCAAGCCGATCAGCAAACGGGGCTCTCAGCGCCTGGTGCGACGGGCAATTCGACACGCCCTACGGCTGCCCCAGGCCAAGCAGATGGTCACCCTGGTCCACAAGGGCAACATCATGAAATACACCGAAGGGGCATTTCGAGACTGGGGCTATGAGCTAGCGGTGACCGAATTTCGACAGGAGTGTGTGACCGAGCGCGAGTCCTGGGTGCTCAGCAACCGAGAAAAGAACCCCGACCTCTCGATTGAAGACAATGCCCGCATGATCGAGCCTGGCTATGATGCCCTCACCCCTGAGAAAAAGTCAGCCATCTGCCAGGAAGTTCAAGGCATTCTAGATGCTATCTGGCAAACCCACGGCAACGGTCAGTGGAAGGACAAGATCATGGTCAACGATCGCATTGCTGACAGCATCTTCCAGCAGATCCAGACCCGCCCCGACGAATACTCCATTCTGGCCACCATGAACCTTAATGGCGACTACCTCTCGGATGCTGCTGCCGCTATTGTGGGAGGTTTGGGCATGGGGCCAGGGGCCAACATCGGCGACACTTGCGCCATCTTCGAAGCCACCCACGGCACCGCCCCCAAGCACGCCGGGCTAGATCGGGTCAACCCAGGATCGGTCATTCTCTCCGGCGTCATGATGCTGGAGTATATGGGCTGGCAGGAAGCCGCAGACCTAATTAAGCAGGGCATTGCCGCTGCTATCTCCAGCGGGGAAGTCACCTACGACCTGGCCCGGATGATGACTCCGCCCGTTGATCCCCCCCTAAAGTGCTCTGAATTTGCCGACGCCATCATTCGGCACTTCGACGACTAAAGCCGAGCTGTTTGATGGCTGTCGCCACACTGCTTAGGACCTCTAATTTTCTGGGGGTGGAGGCTTTGTTCCCAGCCAGGGGTTTCACCCCGGCACCCCGTCCTAATTCCAGTGGCTATCGCGATATCAAGTAGACAGCATTAGCAGGTGCGCCACGTATTGCCATGGCGCACCAAAACCTATAAAAAGTTGTTTTCGCCCCCCAACCGGAGCGCTACACCCAGGCGACCCCACACCCTGCTCGATTCAACAGCGCGGCTATTGGGCTGGGCCGTTGGGATCTGAGAAGGTGTAAATATAGCCACCCCCCACATGGGATCCTGGCGGACGGGGAGCAGAGAAGGGCGGCGGCGTTACGACTGCGGGCGTGTCGTAAACGCTGCCCGTAGCAGGCGGTAGTACCGTGTTATTTGGGGCTCCCATCGGGTTGCCCGGCAGCGGCTGACCTGGGTTCGTGGGACTCAGATCGGGTGTACCAGGGGCCGGGGGGGGCAGGGGGGCAGCGGCAGGGTTGGAGAGACTGCCGGGGGCAGGCAGGTTCAGCACTGCCGGGGGCACATAGCCAGTGGTGCCGGGCGGCGGCGACATTTGCGGAGT
>JACVRP010000021.1 GCA_014534385.1 Cyanobacteria bacterium Co-bin13 | reverse complement strand
TTGCTGCAAGAAATTCTGCTGTTTGTGTCGATTTTGTAGCAATTCTGGCCTGAATCAGAACGAGTAGGCATTGATTCATCGACGACTGGAGTGACCTCATTCCCAGCGGTAGGGATTGCCAGTGGAGGTTGATTCTGATCAAGCGCCTGATGATTGAGTAAGCCTCTGTAGGGTTGGAGCAATCTACTCAATGCCACCTGCTCTATAACCAATGGGTGCGAAACTGAGCCCACTAGATGCTTTTGGTGGGGATGCAGCGTTCAGAGAATATTGCTCACTCTAGGGGCACTGTCGCCGTTTGCCCTATTCAAAAGAGCGGCCCTCTGCTACTAAGGAGGAGTGATTTACCGGAGCTTCTATGCCTGATCTGCCAACGCCGCGCCAGATTCTTGAAACGCTGCTGCCTCAGCTTCGCGTCGCGGCTGCCTACGCCTGCGAAATTCAGTCTAGAATCGCCTCTCTCCCTTCTAAGGATGCGGATAACTTTTTTGGAGCGGCCCTGTCCGACGCTGATCTCTCGGTGCAGACCTTTATCGAAGTTGCCATGCTGGGGCTGTTTCCCCAGGTGCGATTTTTTGGGGAGGAGCACGAGAAGACTTACAACACCAAGTATTTTCGGGGCATTACCTTGGGTGAGCAGGATGACTACCTGGTGACGCTAGACCCCATCGACGGCACCCGCTTTTACCTAGACGGGCACCCCAACTTTCAGATTATTTTGTCGGTGCTGAATCGGGATGACTTTGAGGCTGCGATCGCAATCACCCCCGCCCAAAACGTCTACTACTACGCCCTCCGAGGCCAAGGCGCATTCAAGGGCCACCTGCAGGATGATTTGGAGGACTGCGTGCCGCTGCAGGTAGAGTCGCCAGACAACAAGATTTTCCTCGGCTTCAACATGGGTGGACTGGCAGCGGCCCTGCAAGCTCGATACTCCACCATCAGCATCAGCACCGACTATTCCCCGGAGATCCGAGTCCCCAGCGTTAACGGCCTGTTCAGCGGCGAAATAGTAGGGTCGGTGCTGGCTAAAGGCAACTTTATTGATGGGGCAGCCCTGGCTTTCATTGCCCGAGAAATGGGCTATATCGCCAGCACTTTAGACGGTTCGCCCCTGCCGCCACTGCACACCTGCGAGAACTACCAGCTTCCCGGTTTGGTAGTCGCAGCAACGGAGCAGATCCATCAGGACCTGCTCCAGGCGATTCAGACTCAGCCTAAGGCTTAAAACGCTTCGTCTTCCAGCACTTCGTCCTCGCTCTCATCCCCCGGCTCTACCTCAATGGGCGCAGCGGTGCCTGCCATCAGCTTTTGCTTCAGGGCCTGCTCAATTTCCTGAGCTACCTGAGGATTTTCCTTCATGTAGACAATAGCGTTGTCGCGGCCCTGGCTGATGTTTTCGCCGCTGTAGCTGTACCAGGCCCCCTTGCGGGTAACGATGCCGTTTTGCTCGGCCAGATCGACGAGACAGCCCACAGTCGAGATGCCTTCGCCAAAGATGATGTCAAACTCGGCAATCCGGAAGGGGGGAGCTACTTTGTTTTTGGCAACCTTGACCTTGGCGCGAATGCCAAATTCCTCCGTACCCTTTTTCAAGGTTTGGATGCGGCGAATATCCAGACGCACCGAGGCATAGAACTTGAGGGCGTTACCGCCTGTCGTCGTCTCAGGGTTACCGTAGGAGACGCCGATCTTGAGCCGCAGCTGGTTGAGGAAAATCACGGTGCAGCCAGACTTGCCGATGTTGCCGGTGATCTTTCGCAGAGCTTGGCTCATCAGACGGGCCTGCAGGCCGACGTGGGCATCGCCCATTTCGCCTTCGATTTCGGCACGGGGCACCAGGGCCGCCACCGAGTCCACCACCACAATGTCTACAGCCGAGGATCGCACCAGCTGGTCAACAATCTCCAGACCGACTTCACCCGTGTCGGGCTGAGCGACCAGCAGCTCTTCGATATTGACGCCTAGCCGCTTGGCATATTCTGGATCAAGGGCATGTTCGGCATCGACAAAGGCAGCGGTGCCCCCGGCTTTTTGGACTTCTGCAAGCGCATGCAGCGCCAGCGTCGTTTTACCCGAACTTTCTGGCCCGTAGATCTCGATAATGCGGCCCTTGGGCAAGCCGCCCCCCAGCGCCAGATCCAGCGTCAGCGCTCCGGTTGAGATCGTCTCCACCTTCATTCGGCCCGCATCGCCCAGACGCATGATGGAGCCTTTGCCAAAGTTTCGCTCAATCTGGGTTAATACCAGGCTGAGCGCTTTCTGTTTGTCGGAGTTATCCGCTGAAGCCTTAGCCATGCGCCTCTCACTCAAAAAATATGCAGCAACAAAAAGTACGGGTCGCAACCATTTAGGTGCTAGTCTACCGGGAAATTCAGCCTATGGACGGCTGTTTTTACATACAAATGTACTAAACCAGTATAGTGTTATTCCAGGGTTTTATTGCATCCTTAGATAGGAGAGTGCCCTGTTTCACCCGGTTGATCCTATGGATGCTTTTGCCGCCAATTTTTCGATCGCCTCCTTTGCCCTCAGCGTTGCTGGGCTGACGGAGTATATTAAGGCCGTCTTGGAGGAAGACAGCACCCTGCGGCAGGTCTGGGTCGTCGGTGAAGTCTCCAGCGCCAAGTCCCACTCCAGCGGCCTGTTTTTTACCCTCCAGGACGAAGCGGGCACGGCCACGATCAATTGCGTGGTCTGGCGCAGTCAGCTGCCCAAGCTTGCCAACCTGCCCGAAGTGGGCGCTCAGATTACCGTACTGGGCAGCGTCCGGGTCTACCCCCAGCGCAGCAACTATCAGCTCACGGTTTGGCAGGTGCTGCCCACGGGCGACGGGCTGCGAGCAATGCGCTACCGGCAGCTGCGTCAACGCCTAACGGCGGAGGGCCTATTTGATCCGGAGTGCAAGCGGCCCCTACCGCGCCATCCCAAAACTTTGGCCGTTGTTACCTCTCCCCAGGCAGCAGCTTGGGGAGACATTCAACGCACCCTAGGTGAGCACCATCCTGGCCTGCCCGTCATCTTTTCTCCGGCGACAGTGCAGGGCGACCAGGCCCCTGCCTCCATCGTCCGTGCCGTACAGCGGGTAGTCGCAGATGGCCGGGCCGATGTGCTGCTGCTGTCTCGCGGCGGCGGTGCAACCGAGGATCTAGACTGCTTTAATGATGAGCGGGTGGTACGAGCAGTGGCGACCTGCCCCATTCCGGTAGTCACGGGCATTGGTCACCAGCGAGACGAGTCGCTGACGGACCTGGCAGCAGATGTCTGTGCCCACACGCCTACCGCTGCCGTCGTCGCTGCCGTTCCGGCGCTAGAAACCTGGCTAGCCGAGCACCAGGAGCGGGTTCACCAGGCCACTCTGCTGATGCAGGAGGCGCTGTATGAAGCGGATCTGAGGCGCAAATCTTTGCGGCAGCGGCTGCAGCGCCTGCGTCTAGACCGGCAAATTCACCAGGAGCAGGCGCACCTGCAGCAGCTCCAGCAGCGGCTGATCCAGGCTGTACAGGTGCGGCTACGGCAGGCCGAGGAGCGCTGCACCGCTCTGGGAGAGCAGCTAACAACACTCGACCCCGAGTCTGTTCTGCGGCGGGGCTATGCCTTGGTGCGGGCAGAAGGGGGCGAAGTCGTTACTCAGACCAGCGCTTTGAGCCTGGGGCAATCCCTCACCATTCAGCTCACTCAAGGCCGTTTGACGGCCCAAATCACGGCCCTAGATGCCGATGACAGCGGCTCCTAATCCCTCATTTTGTAAGGAATCAAGCCCATGCCCGCTAAATCTACCCGCAAATCTGCCCCGGAGGACTGGAACTATGAGGCAGCCGTCGGCGAAGTTGAAACGCTGATTGCCCAGCTAGAGGCGGGTGAACTGCCCTTAGCAGACGTGTTCACTCAGTTTGAAAAGGCAGTGACGGTGCTTCAGCAGTGCGAGACCTATCTCACCTCAAAGCGGCAGCAGGTAGATCTGCTGATTGAGACCCTGGAAGAAGCCTAACTTGAAGCAGGGGCGAAGAAGTAGGGTGCGTCGTCGCAGCGCATGATGCACCGAATCTTGATTAAACCGAAGGTATAGCCCCAGGGTCGATGGCCTCTGGCTTAAGTTCTCGCCCCATCAGGGCAAGCACCGCTTCTTTTGGCGTAATCTCTCCCTTGAGCAAGCAGTGTACCTGGTAAGAGATCGGGGCGTAGATATTTTCCCGCTGGGCGATTGCCATCAGCACGTGGGCTGTGTTTACGCCCTCAGCCGTGCTGCCCAGGTCTGCCAAAATCTGCTCCAGGGGTTTGCCCTGGGCCAGCCCGCAGCCCACCCGGTAGTTGCGGCTGAGGGGGCTGGTGCAGGTAGCCAGCATGTCGCCCAGGCCCGATAGGCCAAAGAAGGTGTCGGGCCGTCCGCCCAGGTGAGTGCCAATGCGAATGACCTCGGGCAGGGCGCGGGTGATCAGGGCAGCGCGAGCGTTGTAGCCCAGGTTAAGGCCGTCGCAAACGCCAACTGCGATCGCAATCACGTTCTTCAGCGTGCCCCCCAGCTCAGCTCCCAGGGGATCGCTGCTGGTGTAAACCCGAAGGGCATCAGAGGCAAAGATGCGCTGTAGCGTTGCCGCTGCGGCTTCTGCCTCACTGGCCACCACCGTGGCTGCAGGTAGGCCCTCTTCGATCTCCTTTGACAGATTAGGGCCTGACAGCACCACCAGAGGGTGGCCGGGAAACGCCTGCTTAAAAATGCGGGATGGCGTCAGGGTAGTGGCCGGGTCTAGCCCTTTTGTGGCCGTTCCCAGAATAGTCGTCTCTGGCAAGTTGAGGGCAATCAGCCGCTCGACCAGTTCAGGCACCCCTTTCATAGGAATGGCCGAGACAATCACCTGAGCTTCTGCCACCGCTGTCTCAAGGCTTAGGGCACTCTGCCTCGACCAGAGGCGAACCTCATGGTGGTTGTTAATAGCCAGCCGAGACAGAGCAGTGCCCCAAGCCCCGGCCCCCAAAACTGCCAAGGTCACTGGCGCTGAATTTAGCTCAGGAAGCGATCGCATCAACGCAGCCATAGATCAGACTAAAGTCGCAACCATAGCGTACCGCACCCGCGTGTCCTAAAACCTGCTTGCCGCTATTGCTCTAAAATCCCTGCTGCTATGGCTCGATAGGCAGGCAGAACCTCAGTAAGAAAATCGGCAAAAAACAGTCTAAAAAAGTAACAAAAGAAACAACGGTAGGGGCAGCACCCCTGGGCCACTGTTTTCTCCGTTAAGGGAAAGTCTTTCACCTGAAGGATGAGGGATCAAAGCTTTACGTTCCACAATGATCACTTTCAAGCTGTTGTGACCGAGGGTTAAAATACTGCTTTGCTTTGCTTCCTTCTGAGCGGAAGAGCTTGCTACGTCCTCGTATTTATACGTAGAAGGTTTATTCGTAGGAATCCCGGTAGCAGGCCAGTCTGAAATGCTGTTTATCTGTTCCCTGTCTAGACTATCTATGAATGGTGTGTATCCAGTCAGGCTGTTTATCCGCAACAAAGCTCGGGACAAGCTGGTAGAAGCCCTAGGCGGCAACCCGTCTGAGGTGTCCCTCGATGGCTCTTTGCTCTGGGATGTAACCAACACGCTGCTGCAGCCCACAACGAGTCCTAACCTGTACCGTCCCTACCCCTCACGGGATTTGGCCGCTCAAGTTGAAGAACAAACTGCGAGCGAGATTGCTTCAGCCTATATCCGCATCAAACGGCAGGCCGCCAATCCCCTAGTGCAGAGACTCAATCAGCTGCTGTGATTGCCCTGGTGCCGCCAGAGCCTACTTCAGCAGCGGCTCCAGGTTGAGGTGAGATTCAATCGTGTCGGCCAGCACATTCAGCATGGCCTCCCGCTGCTCCCGGTAGTTGGGAATTCCCGTTGGCATCGAACCCAGCCCCCGCTGCTGACGCAAGCGGTTGAGCCAGGCCCGTCGCCAGGGGCCATTGTCAAAAACGCCGTGCAGGTAGGTGCCCCACAGGGAAAGGGAATTGTCCACCACGCCCAAGCTGCGGTCATCAAACAGGAACTCAAACTTGGTACCGTTTTCGTCCTGCCCCTCGGAGAGAATTAGCTGGGTGCGTCCCTGGTGGAGTTCGTAGCCAGAGACAGGCAGCCCTTCCTGAGGAAACCGAGAGCTGACCGTGCGCTGGCGGGCCACCTTTTGCTGAGTGATCACGGTTCGCAGAGGAAACATGCCTAGCCCCTGAAAGCGGCCCTCGTGCCCCTCTAGCCCCTCAGGGTCGGCCAGAAACTGGCCCATCATTTGAAACCCACCGCAGATGCCCATTATGGTGCCGCCAGCCGCAACGTAGTTTTGCAGCGATTCGGCCATGCCGGTGCGCTGCAGCAGCAGCAGGTCGGCAATGGTGGTCTTGGTGCCCGGTAAAATCACAGCATCGGGATAGCCCAGAGTTTCTTTAGGGCTGAGGTAAACCACCCGAACGCTGGGTTCCGACTCCAGGGGATCGAAGTCGGTGAAGTTAGAGATTCGAGGCAGGCGAACCACAGCAACGGTCACCTCGGCTTGCCCATTGCCGCCTGGGTTGCGATCCATCAGCGACAGCGAGTCTTCTGCCGGGAAGGCTTCTTCGAGCCAGGGAATCACGCCCAAAACCGGAATGCCGGTGCGCTCCTGCAGCCAGTCAATGCCGGGCTGCAGCAGATCGATCTGGCCGCGAAACTTATTGATGATAATGCCTTTGACCAGGGCACGTTCGTCGGGGTCGAGCAGTTCCAGGGTGCCGACGATGTGGGCAAACACACCGCCTCGATCAATGTCGGCGACCAGCACCGTAGGAGCCTGGAGGTGCTTAGCCACCCGCATGTTGGTCAAATCACGGTGTTTGAGGTTGATCTCAGCAGGGCTGCCGGCCCCTTCGCAGACCAAAAAGTCAAAATCTTGGCCGAGGCGGGTCAGGCTCTCCTGAATCGCCTGCCAGCCCAGGTCAAAAAACTTTTCGTAGTACTGGCTAGCGGTGGTGCGCCCGGCAGTCCGGCCCTTAAGAATGACCTGGGAGGTCATGTCGCCCTGGGGCTTGAGCAAAATGGGGTTCATCTCGACCTGGGGCGGCACCCCTGCTGCCCAAGCCTGTACGGCCTGGGCGTAGCCCACTTCAGCTCCGCTGGCAGTGACGTAGGAGTTAAGGGCCATGTTTTGGCCTTTAAAGGGGGCAACCCGCCAGCCTTGGCGGCTCAAGATTCGACAAAGGGCTGTCGTAATTAACGATTTCCCGGCATGAGACGAAGTTCCCACGACCATGATCGCTTTCATGCAGAGTCTCCAAGGGTAGTTGTGGGGGTGACAACCATCAGGAAAAGTAACCAAAAATAGGGCTAGAGCGGGTCCAGCCCAGGGGCATCTAGAGACTGAATGCTGTCGCAGAGACTGCTATAGCCAGCCCGGGAAGCGCAGCCAGCGGCTCAACGCATTATATATGTGATCCCGAAGCCCCGACTGGAAATCCGGAAAACCCTCCGCCTCAATTTTCTTGAGGAGCTGCCGACCGAGGGGGGTGAGGCGAAAACTGTCGGTCAGGCCTTGACCATCTACTTCTCGGCGCAACAGCCCGACCGCCATGAGCCACATCAGCTCACCGTCAGCCGTTAGCTCCGACAAGGGGGAGCGAGTGTAGCCGTTATGAATGCCACGGTCCTCGGTAATAGCGCGCAGGGAGACGCTTTGCGATCGCATGTCCGCCAGCAGCTTGGGCCTAAAGGGTGAGCATCGCAGAGCCCTTTCAGCTCGCTGCCTAGTTTTAGAGGGATAGTCAATGGCCTCCATTGGCCTGGACTCGGTGGATGTCATACTCCGCTGCTGCTCACTACCACTACCATCTTTACAATTCTAGTCTGCTTAATTCACTGCTGATTTTGAGCAGGGAGGATTTGAGCAAAGAAAGCCTGTTTCGTAACAAGAGATACTTCTAGGATTAAAATTGCTTGCTATCAATACAGCTAGCAATTACAGCATGAAGCCCAAGAGGGCGGTTTAGACCATCTGTTAGAGCATTTCTAGAATAGACAGCTTCTAGGGTTCCGGTTTTGACCTGTCCTCGCAGTCAAAATGCTCTGGTCCGAGAGAAGCAGCTGGCTGTAGAGGAGGTGTCAAGCCAACTCTGTTTTAGTCAGTCACACGGCGGGATAAAAGCCCGGGAGGCATAGCGGAACATCCGACCGCTGGCTTCCTGGGCTTCGTTGTATTGCTCTATTTCCACTTCCGTACCGTCACGTTCTACCCAAAATCATGAGCGACAATCCCCTTTTTCAAAGTCCAGGTGCAGGCGGTGAGTCTGAAGCGAATCGAGCCCTAGAGCGCGAAACCCACCTTCCCCTAACCGGCTGGCAGCAGGAAGTTTCTAAAGGTTTGGAGTACGGCTTAGAGGCCGCTGAAAGCATTCAAGACCGCACCATTTCAACCTTTTCCCGAGGAGAGCTGCCCCACTACGCGGGGATCAATACCTTTCTAAAAGCCCCCTATTTAGAAGATGTTCGCAAGGTCGGCGAGTACGATGTTGCGATTGTCGGAGTGCCCCACGACTCCGGAACAACCTATCGACCCGGCACCCGATTTGGCCCTCAGGGCATTCGCCGCATCTCCGCCCTCTACACACCCTACAACTTTGAGTTTGGCGTAGACCTACGAGAGCAAATTACCCTCTGCGACGTCGGCGATGTCTTTACCATTCCGGGCAATAACGAAAAGTCCTTTGACCAAATCTCCAAAGGCATTGCCCACATTTTTAGTTCGGGCGCATTTCCCATCATCTTGGGCGGCGACCACTCCATCGGCTTTCCCACCGTGCGGGGCGTGTGCCGCCATCTGGGCGACAAGAAAGTGGGCATCATCCACTTCGATCGCCACGTAGACACCCAGGAGACCGACCTAGACGAGCGCATGCACACCTGCCCCTGGTTTCATGCCACTAACATGGCCAACGCCCCAGCCAAAAACCTGGTGCAGCTCGGCATTGGCGGCTGGCAAGTGCCTCGCCAGGGCGTCAAAGTCTGCCGTGAACGCGGCACCAACATTTTGACCGTCACCGACATTACCGAAATGGGCCTCGATGCTGCCGCCGACTTTGCCCTAGAGCGCGCCCTCGACGGCACCGACTGCGTCTACATCAGCTTCGACATCGACTGCATTGATGCAGGCTTTGTCCCCGGCACCGGCTGGCCTGAACCCGGCGGCCTGCTGCCCCGCGAAGTCCTCTACCTGCTCAAGAAAATCGTTCGCAGTGCCCCGGTCTGCGGCCTTGAAGTCGTCGAAGTCTCCCCCCCCTACGACGTCAGTGACATGACAGCCCTGATGGCCACCCGCGTTATCTGCGACACGATGGCTCACCTGGTCGTCTCCGGCCAGATTCCCCGGCGAGAAAAGCCAGCCTACATTCACACAGAGGCCAACATGAACGTGGATCAGAAGTGGCGCTAGAGGATCTATGCACGAAACTGACATGACCAAAGCCCTGATCATCACCGTGCGAGACTGGTGGGCGTCTCAGCCGGAGCGGCCTGAGGTCTCCAAAATCCACCTGATTGTAGGGCAGTTTACCTGCGTTGAGCCGGCCAGCCTGCAGTTTGCCTTTGAGGTCCAGACCCGGGGGACTTTTTTAGCAGGGGCTGAACTGGTCATTCAGGAAACGCCGCTGATTGCCTTTTGCCAGGCCTGCGCCAGCGAATATCGGCCCGAGATTGGCCTCCACTATGCCTGCCCCAGCTGCCACGCCCCTATGGACGACATCCGCTCGGGCCGAGAATTAAAAATCGACCGCATCGAATACGGAAAAACCCCATGCATCAAACCTTTGACGAAGCCTTAGGAATTAACCTTCTCCACGCCAACCAGGAAGGAGCAGACCACAACCGCGCCCACTTCGACGAGTGGGACATAACCTGCCTCAACATCATGAGCAGTCCGGGAGCGGGTAAAACAGCCCTGCTAGAAAAGACCCTGGCTGCCCTTAGCCCTGAACTCAACATTGCCGTTATCGAAGGCGACATGACTACAGAGCTAGACGCGGACCGGCTGCGGCAGTATGGGGTACCCGTCATTGCCATTAACACGGGCCGATCCTGCCATCTCGATGCCCGCATGGTAGCAGGCGGCATTCACCAGCTCAAGCATCAGCACAATCCAGCAAACTTTGATCTGGTGCTGGTTGAAAACGTGGGTAATCTGGTGTGCCCAGCAGAGTTTGAAGTGGGTGAGCACGGCAAGGTAGCGCTGCTTAGCGTCACCGAAGGCGAAGACAAACCTCTGAAATATCCGGTGATGTTTAGAGAGGCCGATGTCCTGCTGATCACAAAAACTGATCTGGCTCCCTACTTAGATGTGGATCTCAACCAAATTGTCGCCAATGCCCGTCAAATCAATCCGCAGGTTAAAATCATTCCCGTCTCTGCCAAGACAGGGGAGGGGCTAGCAGTCTGGTTTGACTGGATCCGCGCTGCTGTGGGCAAGACATCACCCCAGCTAGTCTCCAGTGCCGAAGGGGCTTAGGAAGACACCTCCGCCAAGTTCATCTGGGGATCTGGAGCTTCCCCCTTCCTGGGCATCGAAGACTCAAAGTAAAAGGAGATGCAGTTAGACTGCATCTCCCATAGGATCTACCGAAACTTGAAATACTTCAGGCCAACTACGTGGCCTATATGAACAGCTGTAGCTGAAAAACATTTAGCTGGCTATCGCTTCCAGCTCTGCGATTCAAGCTGTGTGAAGAGACGACCCACCCCCAAACCCAAAGCTAGGGGGAGATGACTCTAATCTTTTTTAGGCGGGTTAGCTTCTCCTTGAGCAGCAGCCAGAAGAAAGGCAGGTCATCGACCAGGTAGCGCTTCCACAGCCGATGGGGCTCAGTGATGAGCCGGTATAGCCACTCTAAGCCAAGCTGGCTCATGAGTTGAGGAGCCCGGGGCTTGTTGCCCGCCTCGAAGTCAATTGCGGCTCCTACGGCCAGGAAGATGTCAATGTTGGGCAGCTGGTCTCTGTACTTAGCAATCCACTTCTCTTGCTTAGGAGCCCCAACGCCCACTACCAGGACATTAGCTGACGACTGCCGAACCATCTCCAGAATGGCCTGGCACTCGTCCTCATTGCGCTCAAATCCAAAGGAGGGGGAGTGAGCCTCAACAATGATCTCCCGGCCAATTCGCTCGTTAATGCGGCGGCGGGCTCTGGCTGCAACCCCTTCAGCACCTCCCAGCAGAAAGATCTTGATATGCTCATTATTTCTGTGGTGCTCACAGAAGCTGGGGAACAGGTCCGAGCCTGAGATCTTGGCCTTAATGGGCGTTCCTAAGAACTTAGAGGCAAACATCAGAACCTGACTATCGCAGACTCGAAAGTCTGCCTGGCTGTAGGCTTCAACGAACTCGGAGTCTCGCTGCAGCTTCATCAGATGGTCCACGTTGGGGGTAAAGACAACCCCTCGCGTCAGGTTGGTCAAAAATTCACTAATCGACAGATTGTCAATAGGAACATTCAGAATCTCAACCTGCTCACGCAAGTGAGCGTACTGCTGCTTCTGGAGTTCTCGCGCTGTAGAAGTCAGCGCAGCCTTTCGAAACTCGCGGTAAAGCTGCTGAACCTGCTCTGATGACACCCGCTGAGTAGACTTGTGCTCCATAACTTTTCCCACGGTTATAAATTTCGGTAGATTCATCCACTCCTCCTAGACACCCTGAAGCCTGTGCAGGTTCGGAGATCTCTGTTTTGGACTGGAAGCAGTCGGCAAACAAACTAGGATAGGGCTTCCTAATCAGCGGCCTAAAAGACTAGCCAGAGCGGCTTAAGCCAAAAGCTGACTCAAGGTATCCCTGATGCCGCCAAACGAACCGGGTTACCTGCATCCCTGTCTCTAATGCCGTCTACAGGTTCTAGTGCTGTATGAGGAAGCGTCGAACGAGATCGGCAGAACGACTTGAGATGAATGGTCTTGGCTTCCTGGCCTGGCCTCAAACCCAGAAAGGTGAACATCACTTGCACATCAGTAGGGGGTGTATCTGATTTGCTTATAACCTCTAGGGCTATACGTGATGCTACGTAATTATGCTAAGTCACACTCAAAGATGGCGTCTCTAGTCCTTTAATGGATTCACAAAAGCTGAACAAGCTTGTGAAGTTTGCATATTGGCTAGATGCGGGCTTTCCTGATATACAGGAAAGCCTTTGGGCAGGTTAGTATGGGCAGCTTTAAAAAGACTCAGTCTTTGGGATGATAGTTGCAGTGCCGCCTCGAGAATCAAAGGCATTCAAAGTTCAAAAGCATCCTTTGATAAACTGCAAAGAATGCTTTCTTAAAGGCTGCTTCAGTTAGTAATTAGAACTGGGGTGCTAGGATTCGAACCTAGGAATGGCGGGACCAAAACCCGCTGCCTTACCACTTGGCGACACCCCATCGGTGTTGGCTTACGTATATTAGCAGTTTCTCAGGGTTTAATGTCAAGAGGTCTTGCTGAAGTTTTTTGGAAAGAGACAGAAGCGATTGTCTAATTTGCAGACAATCGCTTCTGTCTCTTTAGTGGCAATGGCCCTGCTTGGGCGGCGAGGGCGGCACGTCTAGGGCCGGGTTGCGATCGAAGAAGCCGACTGGTTTGAGGGTAAAGCCGCTGTAGGCAACAGGCATGACAGGCCAGTCTTCGGGGCGGGGAATGTGATGGTGGCCGAAGGTGTACCAGACGACGAGGTCAGTGTTTGCGATCGCACGATCCGCCTTTGTCCACTTGGGCAGCCCTTCGCCGCCTGAGTGCTGGTTGGGGTAAGCCCCGGCTGAGAACTGCTCATCGGCCTGGTAGGGAGTGACCCACAGGTGTTTAGTAAGAAAGCCAGCTCGCTTAAGAATGGGCGCATCGGGATGGGCGAAGGGCAGCACGTTCTCGCCAGGGATGAGCTTGAAGGCGACGGGCTTGCCCAGCCGGTTAGTTACCTTAGGGTTCACAACCTTCCAGTAGCGGCCTACCAGGGGATCAATGATGCGCTGGGCGGCTTGCTCAGTGTCGAGCAGGGTTTCGACGGCGTAGCAGGCGTTGCCGTAGGGGTTGTCTGGCCCCATCGGTTCGGATTCGGTATTAACTTCATAGACGGAGTTTTCACCGCCATCGATGTCGAAGTCTAGCCGCATACCAAAGAAGTGCTGGTGAATGATGGCATTGAGATCGGGGGCGACCAGAGTGCCGTATTTAGGCTGGTCGGCCAGAGCCCCGCACAACAGAATGCCGGTTAGCTTAATCTCGTACTGAATGGTGCCGTCTTGATAGAAGTACCAGTAGAAGCCATATTCGTAGTTATCGACGGTGGCGATGAAGGAGAGCACCAGCCGCCGAGATCGCCGCACGTCGGTGTGCTCGCGCCGCCAGTCATAGTGCTTCCAGAGAATGCCGAAGTCTTCTTCATGCAGGCACACAGCATTTTCGGTAATGGCGACATTGCCCCGGCTGTCGGTCAACACCGCATCAAAGTAGCGAATCTCACCCAGGCAGTCGCAACCATTGGTGAGGGAGTTGGCCAGCACACCAACGCCGTGCTCGCCCAGATCAAAGGCGTTTTTACGGAAGTGCTGGGGCCGGGGATCGTTGTAGGGCACCACCATCTCGGCCATCGAAGCGCGGTATAAAATGGGCCGCAGCCGGCCTTCATCCTCATAGCCCACCTGGTACAGCACCAGCCCTTCGCGGGGGGTGAAACCGATGCGAATCTGCCACTTTTGCCATTTGATCAGGTGCCCTTCGATAGTGAAGCTGGGGCCTTCAGGCTGGGTAATGTGAAGGGGCTTGAGGTCTTGACGGAATTTGTCTTGATAGAACTCGCGGGCATATTCACCGGGATCGGGGGGAACAGGCACAGCACCCACATCCTCAATGCGGAGCACCTCCATCTTGTTGAGATCTACGACGGGCACCAGCCCATCGATGGGGCGGGAGTAGAAGTTGCTCTCAGGCGTATTGCGCACGTAGCAGAGGCAGCGAGACAGACGTGAGCCAACTTCATCTTCAAACCCAAAGTTGCCGATGGCCCAAGGATCGACCACCACCGTCTCTAGATCCAGCCCCCGCTTTTCGACAGCTTCCTTAAACGCGGGATGAGCTTTTACGACAGCTTCACATTCAGCCAGTTCATCGGCCATGATGTTGGGCTGCACGCCAGGAATATGTTGCCAGGAGACAACTGTGTTTTGGTCGAGAGAGACAATCGCTTCGTAAACTTTGCTGGTGGCGTTGTCGAGCAAGATAAAAAAGGCTTCTCGCGGCAGAGCCTTGCCGGGCTGATAGCTAAGCACGGCTGCTTTGGGCGGTTCGTGGAGCGTAGCGACCGGAAACCGGAAAGTATCACCAACTGCTTTTTCCTGGCGAACGATCGCAACGGCCCGCTGAATCTCCTCAGCGGTGAGCGGCTCTAGCGGGTGCAGGTGTTGAGCCGAAGCCACGGGGGGTACTGAAGTAAGTGTCATGCAGAATGCCTACGTTTCGTAACAAGTGCAATAGTGCACAGAAAACAATGGGGCTATCGTAGTGCAATCCCTGGGTGGCTGGCTGTTTCGCCTCGACACATTTCTGGGATCAGCCGCGCCCGCTTTCTTCTATTCCCTGGAGACAGGATTGTTTGTATGAAATTGAAACTGAATGCGGTTGCACTCAGCCTCCTCTGGATCTGCCTTACCCTTACCCTCACTCTGACTAGCCTGGCTGCCCCCGCCCAGGCCGCCAGCTGTACCCTCCGCATCATCGGCTGGGAGGGCTACATGGACGAGTCGTTTACCCAGCCCTTTGAGCAAGAGTACGGCTGCAAAGTGGTGGCCACCTATGCCGGATCTTCTGACGAGATGTACGCCAAGATCCGCGCCAGCAGAGGCAAGACCTACGACCTGGTGACGGCCTCCGGCGACCTCACGAAACGGCTCTACGACTCCGGCCTGTTACAGCCGCTAGACCTGGAGCAGGTAGCCAACTACGCCGATCTCTTTCCGATCTTTAAGCAGCCCGAGTACAACACCTTCGACGGCACGGCTTATGGGGTGTCCATTGGCTGGGGACCAGACTTTTTGATTTACGACAAGTCGGTGGTCAAACAGGAGCCCAAGTCCTGGGACATTTTGTACGACAAGGCATATGAGGGCAAAATCTCTCTGCCCGACTACCCCATCTTTAGCGCTGATGTGGCGCTTTGGGGAGCTGGTGAACCGGACATTTATGATCTAGATAAAGCCACCTTAGAGAGCGACATCAAGCCCAGGCTGTTTGACCTGCGACCTCAAGTGCGTAAGTTCTGGAGCAGTCAGGGCGAGCTGTCTCAGCTTTTCCTCAACAAGGAAATAGCCTTAGCTTGGGGTTGGGCGGTTGCGGTTGAAGATCTGAAGCGGGCTGACTTTCCCATCGGAGCCACCATTCCTAAGGAAGGGGCTACGGGCTGGAGCGACTCTTGGATGCTGATGAAAGGCTCCAAGAATGCTGAGATTGCCTACGCCTGGATGAACTATATGCTCACTGGGCCGGCTCAGAAAGCAATGTCTGACGTGACCGGCTACTGGCCTGTTTCTACCCAGGTGATGCCGCTACTTAGCGAGGAGCAAATTTCGAGCTGGCACCTGGATGACCTGGAGAACTACTACGGCAACATCTACTTCTGGGAAACGGTGCCCAACTATGACGAGTGGGTTGCCCTCTGGAACGAGTTCCGAGGCCAGTAAGTTCTTGGCCATTGCCAATTAGCAGAATTTCGATTGTAAGAAGCAGGGCAAGTTTTCCTTGCCCTGCTTTTTGAGACTCCCACGATCTTCTCATTTGGCTCGTACCTTAGAAGTGGATGCTTTGATCCACGTCCATGTTTAAACCCTTCAAAAAAGTACGTCGTCTTCTACAGGCCAAGCAGGAAAAACGTCTGGGAGACTTTGCCATTCTTAAATCAGACCTTTTGGGAGCGAAGGTCGCCCCAGAAGTGGCTCCTCTGCTTGAGCCAGTCGTCGGCTATTACCCTGCCATTGCCCTGGATGAACTCATTCAGTACCCAGCAGGCACCTTTGGCTACGAGTACGCACATCACATGCAGGAAAATGGCCTCACACCTTTTAACGTGAGTGCTGAGCTAGATGCGATCGCACGCCGCAATGTATTTGCTTTGCGCTATGCCGTAACCCACGACATTTTTCATGTGCTGCTGGGGTTTGATACGAGCTATGCAGGCGAGATCGGGGTACTGGCGTTTGCGGCAGAGCAGGGCTATAGTCCATCTTTGCGCTTTAGCTTACGGCTAGCGCGGTGGCTGTATCCGCTGATTGTGCCGGATCAGAGGGATGCGATCGCAATCCACACCCAAAAAGGCCGCAGCCTCGCCCAAAAAGCTAAGTTTCTGTTGGGATATCGTTTTGAAGAGCACTGGTCGGAGCCGATTGAGAAAGTGCGATCTCAGCTAGGCCTCCCACCTCACTCCGCCCCTACCTAACCCGTTAATCTAAAGCTATATATCCTGAACCCCTATGACGACTAAAGAACAAATTCTGCAAGAACTCGACCAGATTCCTGAGCAGTATTTACCTAAAGTGCTCGAATTTCTGCGCCACGTTCAACAGGAATCACAGGAGGAAATTGATGAAGCTGGTTGGCAAGCCTACCTTGAGTCAGAAAAAGAGCGGGAGGAGGTATATCGTCGCCTTGCCAATGCCTAAACTTATTAGTAAATCTTTGGCTTTAAGAATTCACCAACGCCAGATAGAGAGGTTTGGTGGTTCCCAGGGCGTTCGCGACAACGGACTTCTTGAATCTGCTTTGGCTCAGCCTCAATCTACCTTCAGTGGTCAGCTGCTTCACCCGACTCTTCATGAACAAGCAGCAGCTTACCTGTATCACCTAGCCAAGAACCATCCCTTTGTGGACGGCAGCAAACGGACTGCTTACGCGGTTACAGAGACGTTCTTGCGACTTAACGGCTATACCTTGACCCTCGACGATGAACAGGCTTTTCAGCTAGTTCTTGATGTGGCGCAGAGCCAGTTGGAGAAAGATGCCTTGGCCCGTCAGCTAGAGCAGTGGATTGTCCCCAAATAGAAACATTCCTATGACTGCAGTTTTTCCCTTTCTGCCCGCCTCAAAGAAACCGGCTTCCACATTTTGGGCCACCTTTCTACCGCCCTTTGCCTGGATGGCAGGCTTCTACTTTGTGCCGCTGGCAATCCTGCTTAGCTACGCCTTCCTGAGGCACGAATATGTTGACATTATCCCGGAGTTTACCTGGGAAAACTTCGGGCAAATTCTCAGCAACATTGGCTATCGCAACACGCTGGGAAGAACCCTGAGCATTGCCGCTTTAGTCACTGGGATCAATCTCATGCTGGCCTTTCCGGTGGCGGCGTATCTGGTCTTCTATGCCGGTAGGTTCAAGCAAACGCTGACGCTGCTAATCTTGTTGCCGCTGTGGTCGAGCTATCTAGTGCGGGTCTTTGCCTGGCGCATCATTCTCGGTTACAACGGGGTGCTCAATAGCCTGCTGGTGTGGTTGGGGATTTTGCAGGAGCCGTCGTCGCTGTTTCTCTATAACAAGTTTTCTATGGTGATCACGCTCTGCTACGTGTGGCTGCCGTTTATGATTTTGCCCCTGGTTACCGCCTTTGAGCGGCTGCCGAAAAATCTGCTGGAGGCCTCTTCTGATCTGGGCGCACCCCCAGCCTACACGTTTCGGCGGGTAATGCTGCCGCTGGTGCTGCCGGGGATGCTGGCCGGAGGGCTATCTGTATTTAGCCTGACGATGGGCGATTACATCACAGCGTCCCTAGTGGGCGGGGCCGGGGATATTTTGGTGGGAAACATTGTGGCCAGCCAGTTTGGCGTGGCCGCTAACTGGCCCCTGGGATCGGCCTTTGCGGTGGTGGTGCTGCTGGTGCTGTTTGGCCTGATTGCGCTGATGGCCAAACGCGGCGTTTTAGAGAACCTGTAGAGGCCAGAATCACACCGCCGGGACTTGCCCTAACTGCACGAACAGAGGCTCCTCTAGCTGCTGGTATTTTCCGGTTAGCACAGCTGCCAGGTAGGCCAGCAGCAGCTGGCACTGCGCCGTGTTGGGCACATAGATTTGACCGTTTTGGCGCGTGAAGAGGGGGGTCTGGTTTAGCGATCGCACCGCTTCTGCCTCCAGCGAGGCTGGGCTCAGGGGCGGCACATCGTTGGCGTTTGGCACCAGGCCAGGCGGCAGGCGGCCCTCTAGCAGGGCAATCAGGTGCAGCTCGCAGGCCTGGGTATTAACGCCTCGCTGCTCCAGCAGGTGCAATATTCCGGTCAGCGGCAGGGGCTGATCGGGGAAAGTCCGCACCAGCTCCATCAGCAGGAAATTGTCGCTGTACTGGTGGCGGAT
>JACVRP010000496.1 GCA_014534385.1 Cyanobacteria bacterium Co-bin13 | reverse complement strand
AGCTTGCCCGTTTCCATCAGCTTTTGGGTCTTGTCATCGGCCCACCAGTGCCGCACCGATTCCAGCGCCAGGTAAGGGCAAACAGCGCTGGCTCCGTAGCCAATTAGGCAGGCAAAGTGATGGGTGCTCCAGCACTGAGCGGTATCAACCACCAGTGAGGCCCGCATCCGCAGCCCCTGTTGAATCAGGTGGTGGTGCACTGCACCAACCGCTAGCAGTGGCGGAATATAGGTGGTTTCAGTATCTAGGCCACCGGCTGGGGCAGACGTGCGATCGCTCAAAATTAGAATCGCCTTACCGGCTCGCACCGCCGCTGCCGCCTGCTCGCAGAGGGCCCGTACGGCCTGCTCTAGTCCCGCTGGCCCGGCAGCAATGCCGTACAGCGTGGACAGTGTCTCGGTAGCAAATTCCGACTCGCGAATCAGCTGCAGCTCCGGCTCGTTTAATACCGGGCTTTCTAGCTTCAGCAAACGGGCGTATTCTGGCTGCTCCTGCAGCAGGTTGCCTCGCGCCCCCAGCTGCGTTGCCAGAGACATGACCAGCCGCTCTCGCAGCGGGTCAATGGCCGGGTTGGTGACCTGAGCAAAGCGCTGCTTAAAGTAGTTGTAGAGCAGGTGAGGCTTGTCAGAGAGCACCGCCAGGGGAATGTCGTCGCCCATGCAGTAGGTCGGCTCTTTCCCCAATGCCGCCATGTCCTGAATAATCATGTCCAGGTCTTCAGCGGTGTAGCCAAAGGCAGACTGTCGCCGCAGCAGATCCTCGGAAGAAAACTGCTTGACCTCCTCAAAGAGCTGCGGAACCAGAGTCTGCCGGTGCTGCCGCAGCCACTCTCCGTAGGGCTGTTGGCGAGCAATCCGCTCCTTCAAGGTCCAGTTCTTGAGAACCTCATGGGCACCTAGATCAACTGCAATCATCTGTCCCGGACCGAGGCGGCCTTTTTCCACCACGTTGGCCGCTTCGATCTCAACGACGCCTGCCTCCGAAGAGACAATCACATAGTCGTCCTTGGTCACTACATAGCGGGCCGGACGCAGGCCATTTCGATCCAAGGTTGCGCCTACCTGCTTGCCGTCGCTAAAGACGACTAGCGCCGGGCCATCCCACGGTTCCTGCAGGCCGCTGTAATACTCGTAAAAGTCTACAATTTCGGGGTACTGCGCCAAATCAGGCTGGTTGTTGTAAGCCTCGGGCACCATGATCATCAGCGCCTCTTGGGGCGTGCGACCAGAGCGCACCAGCAGCTCCATTACGTTGTCTAGGTTGGCGGAGTCGCTATTTTCATTGTTGACAATGGGCTTAAGCAGCTCAACGCGATCGCCCCAGACCTCGTGCTGCAGCTCCGGCTGGCGGGCTGTCATCCAGTTGATGTTGCCCACTAGCGTATTGATCTCACCGTTGTGCCCGATTAGCCGCATGGGGTGAGCCAGGGGCCACTTGGGCAGGGTGTTGGTGCTAAAGCGGCGATGGTAAACCGCAAAGGGGCTAATGTAGTCGGGATGCCTCAGGTCTTCGTAAAAAGCGCCCAAGACCTCCGATCGCACCATGCCCTTGTAAACAATCGTCCGGCAGGAGAACGAGCAAACGTAAAAATCTCGTAAGCCCCGGCAGAGATCAGTGTCTGGCTCAGGTTCGTTTGCTACTATGGCAGCAACCGCCTGCAATACCTGGCGTCTTACCAAATAGAGCTTTCGCTCTAGCTCATCTCCGCTCAAGTCCAGCGATCGAACTACAATCTGCTCGATCAGAGGTTGATTGTGCCGAGCTAGCTGTCCCAGAACCTCAGGTTTTACCGGTACTCGCCGCCAGCCGAGGGTCTTCAGGCCTTCTGCAGTGACGACCCGCTCAAACTCCTGCCGCACTCTAGCCGCAGCCGCTTCCTGCAGAGGTAAAAAGGTCATGCCAATCCCCGTATGGTCTGGCTCTAGAGCAGGCTGCTGCTGGCTAGCCACCCACTGATTCAGGAGATCCCAGGGAATCGCCGTCATAATGCCTGCGCCATCTCCAGAAACCTGATCAGCGCAGCATCCGCCCCGGTGTTCCATACAGTCGAGCGCCTTGAGCGCCTTGGCCACTAGCTCATGACTGGCCTGGCCCTGCCGCTGAGCGATAAAGCCAACCCCACAGGCATCGCGCTCCTCCACCAACCACTTTGGCCCCCAAACCGACGCTTGAGAACCCTGCTGAGCATTTGACTGACGATTTTGATTCACCGACGTTTTTCCCATGGAACGGCTCATTGATAACAAAGTGTTGAGGGTGGGGCAGAGGTAAGGTCGATCCCCTAACTCCAGGCGTGAGACTCAATTTATTACAGATCCTTACAGAACGGGCGTTTGATCGCGCCCATGCCGATGCCGCTCACAGGGCAGTCGGCTGATTTGAGAAAACTTATGGGTAGTAGGTGTCAATCGGGCCGCTAGATCCTGATCAACAAATCGTAAGGATTGATGATTATACCCAATCATTCTTACCATTAGCGGTAGTGAATACGTCAAAATAAACGACCTAACGCCTTCCCAGAAACCCGCACTTCAATCGCCGAATACTCCCTAGCAACGGCAGCGATTAGCTCTGCCAACTGCTGAGAGTGTTACCAGATTAAGAACTGGACAGGACTTGACACGCTGAATGCGCTCTGGCAGGCATGATGGATCAGGTAAGCCAATCCTTAACTCGCCTGCTCTGCATCAGCTGTTGCTCCAGAAGACTGTATCTACAGCAGTTCTGAGAGGCTAGGGGCAATACTTATCTGACTTACCTGAGACATAGCTGGGCATTTAACTTACGGCGAGCAGTCGCCATGCCTGAAGCTGTGATGGAGCTACTAACTATTCTAGATTGTTGCTGGGGGAGACTGGCGGGTGGGACGTTTTAGGTTTAGATATCCAAACAGAGCATGT
>JACVRP010000629.1 GCA_014534385.1 Cyanobacteria bacterium Co-bin13 | reverse complement strand
TTAATTTGCTCTATTCTGGTTAAGATGGACATCTAATAGGTGTATAAGCTAAACTTTCTCGACCCGCGAGATGGACTCTGACATGACCCTCGACAAGTATCGTCTTCGCTCCGATTTTCTGGGCACCCAGGTAATCACCCGCAATGCGGGCAAGCGCCTGGGGGTAGTGAGTCAGATCTGGGTAGATGTGGATCGAGGTGAAGTTGTAGCCTTTGGGCTGCGGGAAAACATTCTCTCTGGAGTCATGTCTGGCAGCCAGCAGATCATGCCGCTCAGCAGCATTCGCCAGATTGGCGATGTCATTTTAGTAGACGATGAAGCGGCGGTTGATGATGACGTCAACGTGATGCCCTTCAGCACGTTGGTCAACTGTGAGGTGGTGACCGAGACGGGCGAAATGCTGGGTCGGGTGCGCGGCTTCAAGTTTGACGTCACTACCGGCAAGCTAGAGACCATTGTGATTGCCTCTTTGGGGCTGCCCCAGATCCCCGATCAGGTCATTAGCACCTATGAGCTGCCCATTGATGAGATCGTCAGCAGCGGCCCAGATCGGCTGATTGTCTTTGAAGGGGCTGAAGAGAAGCTGGTGCAGCTCAGCGTCGGTCTGCTAGAGCGCCTGGGCGTGGGTAGCCCTCCCTGGGAGCGCGGTGACGGCAGCGAGTACATCATGCCAGTCTCAACGGCCAACCAGCTGCCCTCTGGCACCCAGCCTGCCGCTGAGCCCATCCGTAGCCGGGCACCTGTGGTAGAAGAGCGCTGGAGTGACGATGATTGGGGCGAGCCCGAACCGATTTCCTTAGAACCTGAACCTGCACGGCGACCAATGGAGATGTACCGGGAGGCTCCCCTGGAGGAGTCTAACTGGAACGACGCTTCCGGCGAACCCGACTACAACGCCTTTGAAGCTGACTACAAAGAAGTCACGGAAGATGTCTGGTCGGAGGATCAGGACGAACCCTATCAGGCTCCTCCAGTAAACATTCCCCAGAAAAAGAAAGTCACGGAATACGAAGAAGAATTGGATTACTAGGCCGCTCGGGTTAGTCTCGATGAAAAGAGAGTCTGTCCGTAGGGGTTAGATATCCATGGCACGCCTGCGTCGATTGCTTGCGATCGCACTTCTAGGACTGCTGAGTGCTTGGGTGCTGGCGCTGGCTGGCTGCGGCGAGAGCCCTTCCGCAGCACCGCCAACCCGACTCACGATTGGTCTAGTGAGCTACGACGCCGACTCAGCCTCGGTTGAAAAATACGAGCGGTTTCAAACCTATCTGGCAGAACGGTTACGGGCAACGGTGGAGCTAGATCCGGCTTTTAATGAGCTGAGGGCAGTCGAGCAAATTCAGGCGGGTACGTGGTCGCTGGTGTTTGCTCCGGCTGGGTTAGCTGCGATCGCGCTGGCCCAAGCGCAGTACGTTCCCATCTTTCCCCTGCAGGGCACGCCGAATCTAAAATCTGTTCTGGTGGTGCGAGAAGACAGCCCAGCGCAGTCTCTAACCGACCTAACCAACGAAACCCTGGCACTAGGCCAACCCGGATCGGCAACCGGGTACTACCTGCCGCTGTACGACATCTATGGGCTCACCCTCAAAGAAGTTCGTTTTGCCCCCACC
>JACVRP010000033.1 GCA_014534385.1 Cyanobacteria bacterium Co-bin13 | reverse complement strand
TCCAGCAAAGCACTGTGCAAAATCGCATCCTCAGAGTGCGGCGAGGCTACCTCTTGCAGCGCCTTGATAGAGTGCTTGGCTAGCTGCTGCATGTGCACCTTGTCAATTGACTGCCCTGCTGTCGCCAGCTCGGCCACATCTAGTAGAGCTTTGGCATTATGCTCGTCCCCAAGGCCAGGTTCGGCTTCGATGGCCTGCTGAAGCTGGGTCAGCAGCTTTCTTAGGGTGGGATTGGGTTCTTCTGAAGCGCCTAGCAAATCGTTGATCTGGTGGGTAAGCTGACTGCTGACCTGGCTCAGATCGAACTGTTTGCCCGTTTTATTGGCATTGCCTGAGGAGGTCAAGCGATTATCTCCAGCGGGAATGTCAGGGGTGTTCATGGCGATGAGGCATAAATTGCCTATAGCCTAACCCCATCAACGCTATATGAGGAGGGCTGTGCAGCGCTCGTAGGGCTGATATTTGTGAATGGGTGCGATCGCATGCTGGGTTCTCGGAGGGTTGTGTTGCGATCGCGCTCAAAGGGGCATCGCCCCAAAATACTTAGGCTAATCTAGGAAGATGAAATCGCTGGCGCTGACCTATTAGTTTAGATGCGAGGTGAGGTTATGGCAGCTACGGTCGCGGCTCCTGCTAACCAGATGGTGCTGCAAGGGGTGGCCCGGTCAACCTACCAATCCCTGGTTCGCGGTTTGGAGGCGCAGTCGGAAAAACGACTGACTTACCATCACGGAACTTTAGAAATTATGGTGTCGCTGCCGCGCACAAAAGCTACAAAAAGCTGATAGGCCGTTTTGTGGAAGTGGCAACGGAGGAAACGGAGACAGAAATCCGCAGCTTGGGGTCTAGCACATGGAGCCGGGAGGAGTCCACAGTTCCACCTACCGATTCACCGCGTCGCGACCCCGTTCGCCTCGTTGCCTATGGCAGCTTGGTGGCTTGCGACAGAATCATCAAGCATCTCCACATTCTCCATTTCGCCGACCCCAACGATTGGACAGAGCCACTACCTACAGGTCGGCCTAATGAGTGGATGCGGATGGTGACGAAGAACCTACTGATTGAGTAGACCAGAAGACGCGGAGACGCGGAGAGGGGTGGTGGGATAGTGAGGTCGTGACAAATGCTGTGGCTGTCTAACCTCACCATCCCGCATCCTGCCATCCTCACCTCAAGGCATAAAATAAAGGCAGGATGCCTGAACCGCCTGCTGATTTGGGAGGCTAAATCATGCTTACGCTCAACATTCAACTTCCTGAAGACAAGCTCGCTGAATTCTGTCAACGCTGGAAGGTAAGTGAGCTTGCCCTATTTGGTTCTGTCCTCCGAGACGATTTCCGTCCCGACAGTGATATTGATCTCCTCATCACCTTTGCCCCAGATGCGAAACGTGGGTTGATGACGTTAGCAAAAATGAAGTATGAGTTGGAAGACCTGCTAGCACGTAAAGTAGACCTGGTTAACAAATCTGCCGTTGAAACAAGCCATAACTGGATTCGGCGCAATGAGATTCTAGGGACAGCTCAGGTCATTTATGTTGCGCGATAATGCCTCATTGCTAGATATTGCTACAGCTGCTCAACTTATCCTGAAATTTGCCCAGGGATTTAGGACGATGTTCCTCAACTACTGGCTGTGATTGAGCCTCTACTACCCATCCAGGAACTTTGACTTTCTCGCAAGCATCGGCTTCAAGAATTTCAGCAATTCTCTCCAGGCTGTTCACAGGCTCCAATGCTCACCCAGCTAGTAGAACCATCGGCCCAGTGTTCCTTTTTCCAGATCGGGGCATTGTGCTTGAGCGTGTCGATCGCATATTTGCAGGCCGCAAATGCCTCAGAGCGGTGAGGACAACCAACCGCCACCAGCACGCTAATCTCCCCAACCGTCAACCTGCCAGTACGGTGGTGAATCACCACCCGACCGACATCGGGCCAGGTTTGCCGAATCTCTGCCGCAATCTGCTTAAACACTGCCAGCGCCATCGGTTCATAGGCCTGATATTCCAAAGCAACGACGGGCTGACCATCGGTGTTGTCGCGCACCATGCCGCTCATGACCACAACGGCTCCATTCTGCGGGGCATCGGCCAGGGCATAGGCCTGATCGAGCGAGAGGGGCGCAAAGGTAATGCGGAGATCGTCAGCAGTCGAAACAGAGGCGGGAACGACAGAAGGCATAGCCAAAAACCCAGGTTGAACGACAAGACACAGGTGCAGTTACCACATCCAAACAATCGTCTTGTGGGATAGGCGTCTCGCCTGTCCTTGGCACTGGGCAGGCAAGATGCCCATCCCACAAGAACCCCAATTATTTTCTCAACTCTCCTGAAACAGTGACCGAGCCTATGGGCAGATCCAAACAAAATATGTCACAACAGGTTAAGACTATTGTGCCAGGTGAAAACCTGAGCACAGGGCACAGGTGACAAACTCAAATTGCAGTGGAATGCATAACCATGATCGATCCATCGTTGTGTCAAGAAACCGTAGAAAGTAGTTTGGTACCGATCAAACACATGATTTTTCGTTGGGTGACTCAGCCTGCCCTCGTTTTACCAGTCCTGATAGGCTTTACTGCCCTGCCCTGGCTGCTGCGAGCTGAGCGCTGGAAACGCCCCATTACCCGCATTGGGGTGACGCTAACACTCATTTACCTGGTCATGTTTTCTCCCACGATTGCCAAGATAGGCAATCGTTTTTTGATGGTGGGCGTTCCCCAAGATCCGGGGCAACCCGCCGACGCTATCGTTGTCTTGGGTCGGGGGGCTCCTTTGCGCTCTAGTCGGGTAGACGTTGCAGCAGCACTATGGCGGCAGCAGCGGGCACCTTTGATCTTTTCCAGTGGCCGGGGAGACGCCCTCGAAATCGCCCAGAGGCTTCAATCAAAGGGAGTGCCCGCTCAGGCCCTAGACGGAGAGCCCTGCTCCTCAACCACCGAAGAAAATGCTGAGTTCACAGCAGCGCTTCTCCAGCCCCAGGGAGTGCGGCGAATTGTGCTGGTGACTGACCCGCCGCACATGCTGCGATCGCAACTCACCTTCCAAAGCTTCGGCTTTGACGTCACTCCCCACATCAGCCCGCTACCCGGCAACATCAAAAATCGGGGCAATCAGGTGTTGGTCTTGCGCGAGTGGGCCGGACTTATTGCCTACGGACTGATGGGCCGCTATTTTGCCCGCTCAGCATCACCCGAAGTGCCCTGGGCCAATCAAACCGTTGCCCCAACTGCGCTCAATCCTTCGCAATCACCCCTCCAAGCCATCAGTGCCGTGGCCGACCGAGATCAGGTATAGCAGCGCCATTCTCACCGCTACCCCGTTAGTCACCTGGTCTGAAATCAGGCTGCGCTCTGGATCGTCCATTAAGTCTGAGCTGATCTCGACGCCCCGGTTCACCGGGCCGGGGTGCAGCACCTTTACCTGGGGTTGGCAGTGGGCAATGCGATCGCGCGTTACCCCAAACTGCTGGTGATACTCCCGCAGGCTGGGCAGCAGGTGCTGGGTCATGCGCTCTTTTTGCAGGCGCAGGGTCATGACAAAGTCGGCGTCGGCCAGGGCCGGTTCCAGAGTCCAGTGCTGAACGATGGCGCGAGAAATGTCGAGGGGCGAGCGGGTGACAAAGGCTTCGGCAAAGCCTGCAGGCAGCAGCGTTGGCGGAGCAGCTAGATGCACCTCGGCCCCGGCGGCGCTGAGGCTCCACAGATTAGAACGGGCCACCCGTGAGTGCAAAATGTCACCTACGATCGCAATTTTTTTACCCTTTAATGAAGTAACGGTAGGGTTGTCCGGATCGAGGGCCATACACAGTGTGAAGAGATCCAGGAGCGCCTGAGATGGATGCTCGTGCAGGCCATCTCCCGCATTGAGAACGCCGACTCCAGTTTGCAGCCGGTCCATTTCAGCTGCGATCGCATCCGGCACCCCCGACTCCCCGTGGCGAATCACCATCAGGTTAGTGCCCATCGCAAGATAGGTCTTGGCCGTGTCTAAAATGGTTTCGCCCTTGGTCAGCGACGAGGTGCCCGGTGCAAAGTTGAGCACATCTGCCGAGAGGCGCTTAGCCGCCAGCTCAAAGCTGCTGCGGGTGCGGGTAGACGGTTCAAAAAACAGATTCGTTACTACCAAACCCTGCAGGGCGGGCACCTTCTTAGTTCGGCGCGACAGCACCTCCCGAAAGCTCACGGCTGTCTGTATGACTGTCTCCAGTTCCACAGCCGTAAAGTCTGCCAGAGAAATAACGTGACGTCGATTCCAGGGGGCATTATTCATGATCCATCAGTCCATCCGCACTCCACACCCGAGCGATCAGCGCCGAGTCCCCTACCAGTATTCCATTGCCAGGTCGCTGCAGAGCCTTCTGACCAGGGCAGTTCTAGGGAGCCTGCTGCTAACGAGCCTCTCTAGCTGCACGCCCCCCGCCTCTTCCAACTCGGCTGAACAATCTGCCGCACCCACCCCTTCGGACGAGACAGAGGCCGTTGCCTTCGCCTCTACTGCCCTACCCTCAGCCCCTCTGCTAGACGCATTGCGGCAGGTGCAGGCACAGATCTACTGGCTAGCCCCCCGCACCGATCCGGTCACCATCAACCTCTACCGGCTAGACAACCTCTGCCAAGACTTTGTCCCCGAATCCGTTGAAGTCTCTCGCCAGTCGCCCATTCAAGATGCCGTTGGCCGAATTTTGGCGGCCCAAGACTTCTTTGCCTTTGACCTGGCTGGCTACCGCGTTGCCGTTGATGGCTTCGGTACCGCCAACGTCGATCTGCGCCTGCACCCCGACTCCGAGCGGCTGCTCACCTCCCTGTCGATCTGCGAACAAATGGCGCTCTTTGGCAGCCTCACCCTTACCCTGCAGCAAAACCCCGACTGGAATATCGAGCAGGTCACCTTTACAGAACGGGGCAACCCCCTAGTTTTCTAGATCGCTGGCGCTGGCTAACGCTTAGATATTGCCGGCGATGCCGTCACATACCAGCGCCAGGGCAGATCAGCGCCCTGGGTCAGGCCAATTCGCGTCGTCTGAGTTATGGTCTCGTCCTGCTGTGCCAGCAGACTTTGCCAGCGAGCATCGCGGTGCTCCAGCCCCAGCGGAGCATCGGCCTCCATTGGCAACGCGCTCAAACTCCGGTCAATGTCAAACACCCGACAGAGCTTGCCTGGTCCAGCGGCCCAGCGGGCAGGCTTTTCTCGCGCTGACCCGCTCAGCCAGTCGGGTAGGGCCTCCAATTCCAGCGCCCGGATCAGCACTGCGCTGGGAATACCGTCGCCATCGGTCACTACATTGAGGCAGTGGTACATACCGTAAATCAGGTAAACATAGCTAAATCCGGCAGGACCAAACATCACCTGATTGCGATCGGTGCGCCGGCGGTAGGCATGACAGGCCGGATCTCCCGGCGCATAGGCCTCCGTTTCTACAATCACGCCGCGCAGTATTCGCCCATCGGGCCAGCGCCTGACTAACTGGCAGCCCAACAGATCGGGGGCCACTGCCAGGGAAGACCGGGCCAGCCAGTCAGGGGCAATAGGGTCTGCAATTACCTTAAGAGACACTAAGCTTTACCGATGAAAATTGGAAGAGCTTGCTAGGATCTAGCTACGGTAGGCAGCATATTAATCAAAAGACTTTCTTCCTCTAGAGGGTTTTAGCCGGAAGACTAAGCCGGTAGGTTGGATTTAGCTACCTAGAATTACTTGAATAGTGGGTTTATGGACGTCAAATTTATCTTAGTGGTTTTGACAGCAGTCTTTGTGGTAGCCACCCTGTTCTTTGGCACCAAAAATGGGTTTTACGATACTGACAGCTACCACGGCAATGGTTCAGCCCACTAAAATCGCTGCTTGAAACTGCTGCTGTGCTGTACGGGTCTGAGATTGCGTGAGTGAGCTGGCGTGTTTACCCTATAGTGTCGGCCACGGCCATGAGGGTGTCTGTCTTCAGGTTCAGATAGGTCCCTATCGAGTTCTTCTGGATTGTGGGCTGGCGGATGGGGCTGGCATTCCGCCTCAACCGACTGGCGGTCAGCCGGTTGATCTGGTGCTGTGCAGCCACGCCCACCCCGATCACGTGAGCGGGCTGCTAGCGTTTCACCGGGCCTACCCCAAGGTGCCGGTCTTTGCCAGTGAGGTGACGGCTCAGCTGCTGCCTTTAAACTGGCAAGACTCGACAGACCAGGTTCCCGCCGATCTCTGCCACGCGCTGCCCTGGCGCACCCCGATTGAGGTGGTCAAAGGGCTTACCCTACAGCTTTGGCCCGCCGGACATTTGCCGGGAGCCGCCTGTATCTTGCTCAGCTATGCGGCTCCAGAGCGGACCTACACCGCTTTCTACACCGGGGATTTTTTCCTGTCCAATTCCCGTCTGGTGGAGGGACTGCCCCTAGAAGAGGTGCGGGGGCTTAAGCCCGATGTGCTGATTTTAGAAGGCAGCTACGGCACAGCTCGCTACCCTCACAGACGGCAGCAGGAAAATCGGCTGGCCGACAATGTATTTCACCTCCTGCAGGAAGGCCGCAGTGTGCTGCTGCCCACGCCAACCCTGGGCATTGGGCAGGAACTGGCCATGCTGCTGCGAAGCCATCACCAGTTTACGGGGCAGGATCTCACAGTGTGGGTTGATCCAGTCGTGGCTGCTGGCTGCGACATGTATCTAGAGCTGATGCCCTATTTCCCCAGCAGCGTTCAAAATTTTGCTCGCCATCAGCCGCTGTTTTGGGATGAGCGAATTTTGCCTCGGGTGCGCCGCATTCCTTCCGAGGGGCTGCCGGAGCTGGAGGCTCCCTCGATTGTGATTGGCCACCGCACCTCGGATCTCAGCAGCTACTGCCGCAACTCGCCCCACCCCTGGACCATCCTGTTTCCAGAGTCTTTTGCCACCAGCATCGCCACCGTTGCCCTACAGACCCACAGCAACGACGCCAACCCCACCCTAGACTGGCTGCAGGTGCTGGCCCCTGAGATGGAATCAGGCCAGGTTCAGATTGCCACCTACCTGCTGACTACCCACAGCGATGCTACGGGCACCACTCAGCTGATCCACAACCTGCGACCTCAGCACGTAGTGTTTGTCCACGGCGACCCCAGCAACCTCTCGGATCTGGCCTGCCTAGAAGACCTGCAAAACCGCTACCAGCTGCACCTGCCCTCTGCTGGCAACCGGGTAGACCTGCCCATCGGCGAAACCTTTGTGCAGCCTGCGGCCCCCGACATCATGTATGACGGGGAGGTTACCGAAACCAGCGACGGCATCACCATTCTGCTGCCAGAAACGCTGACGGCCGATCCACGCTGGATACGGTTCGGCGATACGGGGGTGCTGCAGGCTCGCTGGCAGGGAGATGACCTGGTGTTGCACGGGGTGAGCCAGCATGAGCTGCTCAGTGAGGCCAATGCGGCGGTTAATACGCCCTACCAGGAGTGCTGTCAGCGCTGCGTGCACATGCGGGGTCAGCGGTGCTGGAATGCCGCTTCGCCGCTGTACCGTTTTCGGGTGACGCCAGAAGGGTACTGCCCAGCGTTTGAGGCGCAGTCGAGCGTGCGATCGCAATCCAACCCCGACAGCCCCTCTTCAGAAGAAACCGCGTAGGGGCTGTCGGAGCTTAGTTAATCGGGATTAGATTCGGAGCGGTGGTCCCGGATCTGCTCAGTTTCGGGGCAGTCTTCGGAGATTAGCAGCTCCACATCGCCCCGAGGAACCGTTGCCAGCTTCTGCATGACAGAGCCAATGCTGTCTAGCCGCAGCATTTCCTCCCAGGAGCACATCTCGTCTTCCTCTTCCGTCTCATAGCGCACGGTGACCAGGTCGCCCTCAATGTCTAAAATGCGTGCCCGTTCAATCCACCGCTGTTGGTCCCGCAGATAGATCCAGACTTCTCGACCGTCACAGCAGAGTTGATAGATCTTGCGGTGCAGCATGTAGCGCGTCTCCTCAGCCGACAACATCAAAGCCAATCCACATTAGCGAAACTGGAAACGAAGCCTTTGACTGCTTTCGAGACCATGTCATAGTCTGATGACCCTGTTCGCAGCAGTGGAAATCGTAGCGAATCGCTCTCGATCCAGTTTGCCCAACTTTGCTTAACCATACTAAAGATAGTTACATATCAGTCTAATAGGGTTTGACCATCGTGTACGAAAACTCCATAGGGGGTTCTCCTAACTTGCGGGCAGCTTAATCTCAGCTTTATGCCGGGCCTTTCCAAAATAGGGCCTGAGCCGGGTTAATCTCCGCTCGTGTTTAGCGGCGTCTCTCTCCGGCTAGTGTAACCCAGGCTACCTATCAGCTCAGAAAACCATCGAAAGCGGCACTGGTGCAGCTGTCAAAATATTGGGCCAGCACCTTTAGGCCAGGGTTGTTAGGTTAACTCGCTATAGTAGATCTTCATCTCCTCCACCTAAGCGCATTGAGGAACCGCCATGCTGCTGCACCTGTCTACCTGGCCTGAAGTGGAAGCTTACCTGGCCCAGTCTACCGGCATTATTTTCCCGATTGGCTCCACTGAGCAGCATGGCCCAACTGGGCTGATTGGCACCGACGCCATCTGCGCCGAAACCGTCGCTAAGGGTGTGGGAGAAGACGTCAAAGCCTTAGTGGGGCCAACTATCAATGTCGGCATGGCGCTGCACCATACGGCTTTTCCCGGCAGTCTCAGTCTGCGGCCCAGCACGCTGATTGCGCTGATCCAGGACTATCTCAAGCCTCTGGCCCGCCACGGCTTTACCCGGTTTTTCTTTATTAACGGCCACGGCGGCAATGTTGCCACGCTCAAAGCAGCCTTTTCAGAGACCTATGCGGCCCTGAACGATCTCAACCTGCCGCAAGCCGAGCGGGTGCGCTGTCGGGTAGCCAACTGGTACATGGCCAGCAGCGTGTACCAGCTAGCCAAAGAGTTCTACGGCAATCAGGAAGGCTCCCACGCAACTCCCAGTGAAGTGGCCCTGACCCAGTTTGCCTACCCCGACCACATTAAGCAGGCCCCCCTGGAGCCGACGCTTGCCCCTGCAGGCCACCCCATTTACGGCGCGGCAGATTTTCGTCAGCACTACCCAGATGGCCGGATGGGGTCTAATCCGGCGCTCGCTACCCCGGAGCACGGGCAGCGGCTCTATGAGGCGGCGGTTAAAGAATTGAGCCAGGACTATCTGAGATTTTTGGCAGAGGACTAGGGCGACTGAATTAGGCCGGGGTGCAGGGGTAAAACCTCTGGCTGGGGCTTCGCCCTCACATCCGCCTAAACCCAATCTTCTAAGCAATGTGGCGACAGCAAAAAAATATAGAGACGCGACTAATCACGTCTCTATAAGTAGGCGTTGAATTGGGGCAGTAGGGCTACTTAGCCCAGGCTGAGCAGCTCCACGTCAAAAATCAGGGTAGCGTTGGGCGGAATGACGCCGCCTGCACCCCGCGCCCCGTAGCCTAGCTCAGGCGGAATTACCAGCTTGCGCTGCCCGCCGACACGCATAGTACCAACGCCTTCATCCCAGCCTTTGATCACCTGGCCTACGCCAATATTGAACTGGAAGGGACGGCCCCGATCGCGGGAGCTGTCGAAGGTGGTGCCGTTTTCTAGGGTGCCCGTGTAGTGAACGGTGACCTTTTGGCCTGGCTGGGGCATGGCCCCTGTGCCCTCTACCAGGTCAACATATTGCAGACCAGAGCTGGTCGTGGTCAGGTTCTCTTCGGGCGTACTTAGGTTTTCTCCGGTCATGGATGAGGCTCCCTCGCCTGGGGTATTTGCTGGGGTCAAATCGGCAGCCGACTGGGCGAGCTGCACGGTTGCGGCAGGCTCAGCTGGAGCGGAAAGGGCCGCTGCGATCGCATCCGACGAGCCGCCCGTCAGCTGCGCTACCAGCAGCACCCCACAGCAGAGGGCCAAAATGCCAAAGCTAATAAAAATTTCCCGCACGCGCATTCCTCCGGTAACACTTCAGTCGGTAACACTTTGGGAGAGCATTGCGAATGCTCAATGGGCCAAAACGACCCACCCTCTAGTGTACGACTACCGCCAGAGCTTATTCTCTAAATCTCGCACCTGCCGCTCCAGCCGATCTAGGCGGCCTCGCAGTTCGTCCATTTCCGCCTGCCGGGGCACGCCTAAGTCCTGCAGCACGTTGCGGAACTGGCGATGCAGCTGCTCCTCCACCGAGCCGTTGACCGTATTAAACTGCCGCATAAAGTCATCGACAAAGCTACGGGCCTGTTCCGGATTAAACTTGCCCTCCTGGACCCATTCCTCAGTCACCTGGCGTAGCTGCTCAGCCACCAGAGAAGTCGTGCCGATGCCGAGCATCAGAAGCTGCCGGAGCAGGTTGTTGTTTTCCATAAGTGCGCTTTATTCCCGCAGTAACATCGAGCCCCAGCAAACCCTCACTGCAGCCCACCGCTTCATTCTGTCAAACATCTGCCAAACAGTAGAGCCAACCCTGGGTATAGAAAGCCGAACCGAAAAGGGTGTGAAAAGCGTTTACCGCTGCGGCAAAACCGGCAGCAGCAGCGTAACAAAGTAATACACCAGCGCTCCCGTAAAGACGTAGCTGTCGGTGCGATCGAGAATGCCGCCGTGCCCTGGAATCAGATCGCCCGAATCCTTGACGCCAGCATCTCGCTTCATCAGCGATTCGGTGAGGTCACCCAGCAGGCTGGAGGTGCCAATTAAAATGCCCAACGCCGATCCGGCCAGCGGCCAGAGCGGCCAGTGCAGCGAGTAGCTGCCCAGCAAACCCACGCAGATGCTGGCGGCCATGCCGAATAGGGCCCCTTCTACAGTCTTTTTGGGGCTGATATTAGAGAGCGGGGTGCGGCCAAACAGGCGACCAACGGCGTAGGCACCAATATCAGAGGCCCAGATGCAGGCAAAAGCCAATAAGGTGACGGTCAGCCCCTGGGGCAGAGCGGTGATCGACAGCCAGGATTCGGGCCAGTAGCCCCCCAACGGCAGGTTAGCCACATCGGCGCTGCCCAGATCTCGCAGGCGAATCCAGAAGCTGGGCAGGTAACCCCCATAAAACAGCCCTAAGATAGACGCGGCCACATCGGCGATGGTGGCAAATTTGGGCTGAAACAGTAGATAGAAGCAGATAAAAGTGCCACCTACGGTCAGCAGAGCACTGGCCAAGGAAGGGGCAAGGTGGGCTGTCAGCAGAAGCACTTGGCTGACCAACAGCGTCGTCTTGGCTGCAGGGAGAATGCCCTTGGCCCGCACCAGCTGAAAAATTTCGAGCTGGCCGAGGAAGACAATTACCCCAAAACCCACCGTAAAGTACCAGCCGCCCAGCAGGATCATGCCTAGAGCGACTGCGATCGCAACGATTCCGCTAATAATCCGAGACCACGGCATAGGCAAAGGATGGCGTCCAAAGCCAACCTGCTGCGACAGGGCGCACCGCGTCTGCTGCCCCAGGCCGGCTCTGATTTTGCATTAAGTACTGAACGCTAGTGTAATCGGTTGGGCGTGCTTTGGCCTTACCTGCGACCTCGTCTAGGGGCGGGCCACTACATTGGGAAACGCTTCTTTGAAACCAGCGGCCCGCTGCTGGGGACCTTCTGGGCCAATCCAGAGGGTTTCATAAAAGAAGAAAGACACGCCCGCAAAGTTGCGATCGCGCACCGCATCGATCTGGGCCCGCAGCCAGGGCATCGTCACCGGCTTAGCCCGCAGCCCGCTGAGCAGCCCCACGCTGGTCGAAATGCGGCGGCGCGCCTCCTCAATAGACGGCTTGTTCAGCTCCCAGATAAAGCGGTTCTGGTCATCCCGGTAAATCTGCACGATCAGCTCATCCATAATGCCCCGGCGCTGCCACTCCGGCCAATCCTGCAGGTAGTTGACGTAGGCAAAGGGATAGGGATTAGGCGAAACCGAGACCACAGCCCCCGGCCTGCGGGCCTTGACCAGCTTGTGAATCTCGCCCATAAAGTTAGAGATTTTATTGGCTCGCCAGCGCACCCACTCAGCCTCAGCAGGGTTGTCTGGAGGAGCCGCGCCGCCGTGCTCTGTCTGGTAGAGATTGATCGTGTAGGGGTCGTAGCCAAACTCGACCGGCAGCCCCAGGTGGTCATCTACCTGAAACCCATCGACCTCATAGTTCGACATCACGTCGTTCGTCAGCTCGAGCAAAAACTTCTGGACCTGGGGGTGAAAGGGATTCATCCACAGCCGAGGCAGCACGTTACCCTCCAGCCAAATGCGCGGATCGGGCTGCGGCTCTGGCTGCATCCCCGGCAGCTGCTGCAAAATCCTTGGCAGCAGCGGAGTTTCGGGCACCTCCACCCGCTTTTGAGTAAACCAGTCTGGGTGGCGACGCTCCAGCACGTAGTTGTTGGGAGCCATAAAGCCAAACTCAAACCAGGGAATAACCTTCATGCCCCGAGCATGGGCCAGGTCAATCAGCTCTTGCAGCATGTCCCGGTCTGCTTGAGCCGCTTCTAGCCGAGGCGTGCTGGTTTCTCCGTAGAGGTGCTGCTTTTCTCCCAGTTCCCGCTCCGCTGTTGCACTGGGAAAAAGCGTATAGCCCCAGTTCCAAACTACCGGGTAAAGGGTGTTGATGTTTAGCTCCGCCAGCCGGTCCACCGCCGCCTCCAGGTTTTCCCTAGAAAACAGCACGTTGCTGTCGATATTGGTCAGCCAGACCCCCCGCGTCTCTCGCTCTGGGGCAGTGGGCCGCTGCAGCTCGGGAAAGGCAGGCACATACTGAGCCGGGACCAGCGCCTGCACCCTCGGGTCGCCGTTGGCTCGACAGAGCAGCGCTGCCGCCGCGCCCCGCGTCATTGGCTGGTTAGGGTTGAGCTGCCGGGCCTCGGGATAGTTCACCACCAGACCCCGCATCAGCGCAGCAGCGACCCCTTCGCGGGCATAGGCCGGCACCTGACTGGCATCACTCAGGCTGCTGGTCAAAATGCCGTTGGCAACCGTCGGATAGGCCGCCTCTAGCTTAGCGGCCAGGGCCATGATTGCCTCTGCCCGAGTAATTTGCCGAGCTGGAATGAAGTAGTGGGGCGGATAGTGAGACGCCACATTGGCCACATTAGTCAGCCCCAAAGCCCGCTCCAGCGGACTGGCCCATCCCCCTGAGGTGCCCGAGGGAAAAACCAGATTGAGCACCCCGGCAAAGTCGCCCCAAGTAATCGGCTGATCGGGGTAAAAGAACCCCTCCTGATTGGGCGCAATCGTGCGCTGCTGGGCCAAAAAGCGCAGACAGTCCTGGGCCCAATGGCCTTGAATGTCGCGGGGAATGATTGGGGGTGCTGGCACCTCTGCAGGAGCAGGCGAAGCGGGGGCCGTTGGGCTAGGAGAAACCTGGGCCTGCAGCGGTAGCCCAACTCCCGTCACCAGCACTAGCCCCAGGGCCAATATAAAACCGGCGAAAGCAGTGAGCCCACTGCGCCAGCCCCGACCAAGCTTGAACATGCCTATCTCCTAAAAAATGCCGTGAATTGGGCCGACCCAAAGCAGCCTAGCCGCCGCTGCGCTTGACCTGATAGCCTTTAGCCGCCAGCAGATCAACCAGCTTTTGGGTGTGGTCTCCCTGAATTTCAATCGTGTCGTCTTTGGCAGTCCCCCCTGTACCGCACTGCGCCTTGAGCTGTTTGGCTAGGGTCGCCAGGGTCTGCGGTGCGTGCTGAAAGCCGCTGATCACAGTTACCGTTTTGCCATTGCGGCCTTTACGAGACGGCTGCACCCGAATCTGCTGCTGATTGGGCGGTAGGTCTGGCACCCCCCGATTTAGAGCGGCGGGCTGGGTGTTGCCAAATTCGCTATATACCCGTCGATCTCCCCGCTCAAAAGGGTTGGGTTTGGATTTAGCCATGGGTTGTAAACTGCGCTTTGAAGGTGCATCGGCGCAGAGGATGAAGGCATTTTAACCTCCCTTTGTCCGCTTTAGTGGGATCAGCCAGACAGCTGATCACAGTGGCTGGCAGATGAGGCGATAGTGAGGCTGTTTTTGACTTTAGAGAAAGTCCCTGATACCATCGCGCAAAATTACTCAAGCAGGCTCAACATTTAGGAATGCTGGGCTACTTGAGCTAAAACCTATAGTTCTAAAATCGTCACCGAGGCTAGGAGTTCAAACCAAGATGTATCAGGGTGTACTTCGTATCAGTTGGGGAGCGATCAGCCTGCTGCTTATCCCTTGGCCAGCCCTAGCAGCTAGCTCCCTGTCAGCCAACTCCCTATCAGGCCAGATAGCTGACAGCAAAGCCCTCTGGCACCCAACCTACCTCAGTCAGGTTGACCCTGGCCAAGACCGCTTTCCACCCGCCAGCCAGCCCCTTGAACCGCTTTCTCCCGAGGAGGAAGCGCTACCCCAGCCCCAGACCGCGCCAGAGCCACAGGCTGCGCCGGGTTCCCCTGACGATCAGCAGTGCCGGGCAAGCAAGGTTCAGGTCGAGGGAAGTACGGTCTTTTCTGACGAAGAGCTGGCACAGGTTATCAGCCCTTTTGAGAGCCGGTCGTGCCTTACGTTGGTGGACCTGCGCGAGGCTACCAATGCGATCACTCAGCTTTATTTAAATGCGGGCTACATTACCTCACGCGCCGTTTTGATCGAACCGGTTAGCCCTGTTGATGGAGCTGTTTCGCTGCAGGTTATTGAGGGCACGCTGCAGGAGGTCCGGGTAGAAGGCACAGAGCGATTAGCGGACTACATTCGAAGCCGGGTGGAGCTGGAGGAGAATCGCCCCGTCAACCAAGCCCAGCTGGAAGATCGGCTGCGCCTGCTGCGGAGCAACCCGCTGTTTCAAACGGTGGAAGCCAGTCTACGGGCCGGTACGGAGGAAGCTGCCAGCATTTTAATTGTGCGGGTAGCTGAGGCCACACCCTTTACAGCCAACGTTTCGATCGATACCCTGTCGCCTCGCAGCGTAGGAGAGGTTCGGGCAGGAGCGCTGCTGCAGTACCGCAACCTGGCGGGTTGGGGAGATACGCTATCAGCGGCAGCTTATCGCTCTACCACGGGCGGTTCGCAGGTTTACGAGCTGAGCTACCAGGTGCCGCTCAACCCGATGGAGGGCACCCTGCTGCTGCGCCTGGCTCCCAACAATTTTCGCGTTACTGACCCCAATGAGTTGGCCTTTCAGCTAGGGGTGAGCGGCACGGCCAGCGTATACGAAGCTGTTTTCCGGCAGCCGCTCATCCGAACGACCCGCGAGGAGTTGGCCCTGTCTCTCGGGTTTCGCCACCGCAATGGCTCAACGCTGCAGGGAGGCTTTGTTTTGCCGCCCACGATAACCAGCGTGTTGAGCTTTGGCCAGGACTATCTGAGCCGCGATCTGAGCGGGGCCTGGGCGCTGCGATCGCAATTCCGCCTGGGCACCAGCCTGCTAGGAGCAACCACGGCCCCAGAGCCCCTAGCCGACGGGCAGTTTTTTAGCTGGCTGGGCCAGGTGCAGCGAGTGCAGGTACTCAACCCCGACCAGCTGCTAATCTTTCAGGCGGAGGTGCAGTTTTCGCCCGACGACCTGCTGGGGTCGGAGCAATTTTTTGTCGGGGGAGCCCAGTCAGTGCGGGGCTACGACCAAAATGCCCGCTTTGGCGACAATGGCCTGCGGCTAGCGGTAGAGCACCGCAGCACCCTAGCCCGCCGGGAAAGCGGCGAACCGTGGCTGCAGGTCAGCCCCTTTATCGATCTGGGCTACGTCTGGTTCAACAGCTCTACTTTTCCCACATTCAACCAAAACTTTCTGTTGGGCACTGGAGCGGGCATTCTCCTCACCCCTCTACCCAATCTAGAGACCCGCCTGGACTTTGGCATCCCGATTGTGGGGCTAAGCGAGCGTGCCGGCAACGGCTCTTCGGGGTTGCGGGTTTATTGGAGCATTAACTACCGCATTTGAGAAGACATATCTCCCCGTCTGCCTCAGCTACGCTTGCGCAAAACGTCTAAGAGCGTTAGGAAATGATCGGGCAGGGGTGCGATCGCAACCACCGTTTCCCCCGTCGCCGGGTGCCGCAGCTCTAGCCGCTCAGCATGCAGCGCCTGCCCAGGCAGATTGACGCCCACCGAGCGACCCGATCCGTAGGTGGGGTCGCCCACAATGGGGTGGCCGATGTGAGCACAGTGGACCCGAATCTGATGGGTTCGGCCCGTTTCCAGGCGAAACCGGCAGAGGGTAAAGTTGCCCAGCCGCTCCTCGACCTGCCAGTGGGTAACAGCGTGGCGACCGCCCTTCTCCTCGGGTACAATGG
>JACVRP010000222.1 GCA_014534385.1 Cyanobacteria bacterium Co-bin13 | reverse complement strand
GAACCCTGGCAACTCCCTTTTACCGCTTACTCAATCAGCAGATGCTTCGTCACCATTCGCACCCACTCATTAGAGCGGCCTGTGGGCAACGGATCAGTCCAGTCGTTGGGTTCGGCAAAGTGGAGAATGTGCAGGGTTTTGATGATTCTGTCGCAGCCCAGCAAACTGCCGTAAACCGCCACACGAACTTTCTCACTGCGGGGTGAGAGGCCAAGCGAAACTGTGGGCGGCTGTGCGCCCGATTCGGGAGATTGAAACATGAGTCTCTGGGTTCCTTTTGTAGGTGAACTTGTAGGTAAACAAGGCCCCTACCGCCTGTCATTGCGAGGGAACCGAAGCAATCTCCAAGGGACAACGCCTCCCAAAATCACTTCGCCTCGCTCGCCCGACAAGCAAGCAGGTTGAGGAAACCAGAACTCAAAAACCCTGATCGTCCCATCGCATAGTGCAGATGTGGATAATCAGGGTTTATCATCACCCTAGATCTCCAGACTGCCGTTATCAGTTTTGGGGGTTCAGCTGTCTGTCGGTGCGCTAACACCTTCAGGCAGCGCCAGAGTTTTCGAGTCCTGTATCTGTGCTGCCGTGGCGACAGCTTAATGACAGAGCATAGAATAGCTGTGCTTGGGCGTCAACCGTATTGCTGAGGATAATTACCGGGCCTGACCAATCTGCTCTAGGCGCTGCCTCAAGTGCAGCGTTTCCCGCCGAATAAAGTACAGCCCCAAAACCACCGAAGCACCATAGAGCAAGACGCCAATCCAGTGGGTTAGCCCCGCGATGAGTCCGGCCTGATCGAGACAGCCCATCATCGTAAACAGGTTGTACCAGTCGTGGGCATTGGGGTCGTCTACAGTGAGCGGCAGCACTCGGTAGGGCGCATCCGCCATGTAGACCCCGACATCCATAAAGTTTTGCCCCGTCCAAAACAGCGTCAGGGCACTAGAGAAAAACTGCTGGCTCCAGAAAAAGTAAATCGTAAAGGCTGCGGGAAACACAATCTGCGTCAGGGAACCGCCCAAAATCATCAAAAAGCGGCCAAAGGGCAAAAACAGCAGGTGCCCCGTTTCGTGAATTGCCAGGTCGGGGTAGTGCAGCCAGATAAAGGGACCGTCTAACCCAGGGTTGCGGGCACCCAAGAAGCCGTAGACCGCAACAAATAGAATAATGGCCGTCTTCATCGGCTCAAAGTCCGAGGCTTTGATGACCAGCGGCTTCACTGCGGCAGGCTGAGCCTTAACGGGCGGCTGAGATCGTCGTCGGGGCAGCGGCGCAGCCATCAGCGCTTCTGGCCCCTGGGGCACAGCCGAGGGCTGAGGCAGTTTAGGGCCAGGGGCTACCTGGCGATCAGCTTCGGCAGAAGGGAGCGTGCCCAACAGCGAAATTTCTTCAGACCAGTCAGGGGCCTCTGCATCGGTCTGCTGACCGTAGATCAGCACCGTCCCCAGGCTTGCCACCTGGAGTCGCTGCATTCCTCGCCGAATGTACTCTACAGCGGCTCTCTGATCAGGCAAGTCCTCGGCCTCTAGCCACAGGGTCAGCCGGTAGCTGTGGCGCACCGCTCGTGCCGTAATGCCTTTGGTGTGCAGACCTCGGGTGATGAGGGTTGCGATCGCATCCGCATCTCCCTCTCGCGCCTTAGCCAGCCAGGTTGCCTGATCCATCGCATTCTCCAAGCGCTTTCTTCTCAAGATGCCCAATCTCTTGTACAGATAAAATCTGCAAGTTTCAGGAGAGCCGAAACTTTAACTTAGAGCAGAGCCTCAACGGAGCGCTGGATAAGCTCCCTTTGCTACACCCGATGGCCCACCCCCAAAAAGAATAGATTGATAGTAGGGCCAGATTTGAGAACTGCGTACGTCAGCTTCGACCAGGCTATTTAGAGCCTTGCGTTCATCCGCCGTAGCCAGTTTCGAGGCGACTAATCCAATTAAATTAATCGCAGTTTCTCGCCTGCCGTTGTTATAAGTACGAACCGCGAGCCGTACCGTATCAGCTAATTTTGTGACTTTAGAGCTCATAGCCAAAGAATGCAATCTTTACCTAGAGCATTCCTTGAGCTGGCCCACGAATCGCTACCGAAATTTAAAGCTTCTGTAGACTTTGGGCAGCGCTTCCTCTACAGCGGTAGCCAAACCATAGAGCGTTACAAAAAAACTGTAGACTCATCAAAAACTAATCAGAAAACTCCTGCCACAAGATTTAGAATCAAGCCTGACAGCCATGTCAGAATGAAGTAGCCCAAACTCAAGGAGACGAATTGTGGCTAGGCAAGCCAAACTCGACCCACCACCAGACCTGCTGCAAGATCTGACCCAGCACAACTTTCTCTTCAGAGGCCTGGATAAAAGTTGGCTTGCGACCTACCTGAGCGACGACCAGCTTGTGCGAGAAAAGCTATTCTCAGGTCGCCCGATCTACACGGCCTTTCGTCCCGGTCAGTCGCTCGACTACCTCTATGTCCAGATCGGAGGCGGCCCGGTCATCATTCGCAGCACGCCCCTTGACCGCATCATTGCCATGACCTATCCAGGTTCATGCTTTGGTATGCGAAACCTGGACTTTGACTTTGGCGAGGTGTGCCGTACCTTTCCCAGCCTGGTAGAGGCCTACAAAACTACCGACGTGGTCAAAATTCCCCTAGAGGCCCTCAAAGCGCTCCATGTCGAAAGCGAGGACTTCCGAGCACGCTACAACATGCTCTTTGAGCTGCGGGAAAAGTTTCAGTATCACCTGCTCAACTGCAGTACCTACCCACCTCAGGCGGTCGCCAGCCTGCTGCGGGCGCTGATTTATCAGGAGCGCAACCTGGGCAATCAGCCCCAGGCTGACGGCAGTTTTCTGTTCGACCTGCCGATTGACATCATTGCCCGCGCCTGCCAGCTCAACCACCGCACCGTAGAGCAGGTGCTGAAGGGCATGACCCAGGTAGGGCTGTTAAAGGCGGCGAAGGGGTCTGACAGCCAGGGAGATGTGGTCTGCGTGGTAGATCCGGAGGGCCTTAAGGAGGTCTATGGCGCGACCCGCGACAAGGTTTCTTGGTGGCCGCTGAAGTGATGCCGCTTTGATGTCTACGCCAGTGCTCGGTAGGGGCGCAGGGGTCTGCGCCCAGGTCAAAAAGCGCAGCACGAAAAGGATCAGGTATAAGCCGGATTGGGTGCGTCACGCCGAGCGATGACGCACCAGACCAAACACCCTACTGCGGTTCCTCAATTGCCAGGGAGACGCGGTCGCCGCCGATTTCGCGCATTTCGCCGAGCAGCTGCATTACCTCTTCGTAAGGCAGGTCTCGGTTGGGGAGAATGTAAACAATATTCTCTGAGTTGCGGCCGAGATAGGCTTCCATCTGCCCCTTGACCGTATCGATATCTGAGGGTTGGCCGTTTAGCTCGACCTGCCCGGAGGCAATCATTTCCACAATAAAGGGATCGGTGGGCAGGGGTGGCGGCACGTCGGTCTGCTGGGGCGGCGGCAGCTTAACCTCAATAGTTTGTTCGGCCGACAGCGTCATGGTGATCATGACAAAGAAGGCCAGCACCCCCAGCATCACGTTGAGCATGGGAATGAGATCGGCCTGGGGCAGTTTGGAGTTTTGCTGATGCTTAAACCGCATGATGGCCTTAGTAGCGCTCTAGAGCAATTTCACCAGAGGGGGCGCGATCGTCTGGCTGATGCCGATCAAGGGAGGTGACTGCTGGCTCGTACCAATACTGCCGGTAGATCAGGTCTAGCTCGTTGCCTGCTTCGGAAAAATAGTCCATCTGCTGAGCCTGCAGCGTGACCAGCAGCCGGAAAACCAGCAGGGCCACGATCGCAACGATCATGCCGGCAGCGGTCGTGATCAGGGCTTCACCAATACCGGCAGCGGCTCTAGAGGCTTCTTCTCCGGTGCCGCCGCCGCCGATATTGAGGTTGCTAAAGGTGCCAATCAGACCCGTTACCGTTCCCAGCAGACCTAGGAGGGGCGAGACGGCCACAATGGTTTCCAGTAGCTTGTCGCCCTTACGCATTCTGACAAACTCTTTATCACCAGCGGCTTCCATAGCCAGCCGAAAGGTTTCGGGGGAGGGGTTTTTGAGCCGCAGGGGGGCCAGCAAAAAGCGACCAATCGGCAAATCCTTAGATTCGGCTGCGATCGCAGCCGCCTCGTTTAAATCCCGCCGAGCCGTATCTAGTACGTCGTTGACAATCCGCTCCTCTCGCCGCAGCAGGCTAGTCCAAAACAGAGCGCGTTCAAAGGCAGTCGCAAAGGTTAAAACAGAGCAGCCAAGGATAGGAACCATAACTGGTCCCCCTGCCGCCAGCAAATTAAATACGGTTGACATAAGACTGGGCCACGCTGAATTTTGGCAATAAATTTTGGCAGGAACTAGGCAGTAACCAGGGGCAACGAGGGTGGACTCTACGCAGGATTCCTCAACGTTAGCGTATCGGAAGACTGAGGCTGGGTCATTAAGGAGACAAGAGGGAGAGGTTAAAAAGAATTTAAGGAACAGTCCGGCAGCTTAACTCAAGCTAAGTCATATCTAAATCTGCAGACCAAAGCGGCCTTCAGTCAGCATCGCCCCGAACGTAGGGTCGATTAACGGTGCGCCCAGTCGGTCCGGTCACTGTACTCGTTGGGACCGCCGACGTCTGCTGGGGAGCAGCGGCTGGCTCTGCCGGGGCAGGGGCTACCGCTGGGGCCTGGGCTGGGGCAGGTTGAGCGGGGGATGCGGCCGCTAGCTGGGCTGACTGACGCACTTCCTGCCAGTTAAGATTCCCATCGGCGTCTATTCTGACCAACACTTTTTCAATCTGCTCAGACCCGGCGGCAATGCCGCCTACAATCTGGCATTCGAAGCGGTCGCCGGGTTGGTTGGCTCGGTAGGCTTCGCTACCGCAGTCTATGGGAGCGCGTTTGCTGAGCGCCCTGGCTAAGCCCTCCTGGATCTGGTTCTCGACCTTGACCAGGTTGAGCATCGCCTGGGAATTGGGAATATCCCATTCGACGGTGCCATTGCTATCGATTTGCACCACGTTGATGGTGAACGTTCCCTCGGGCTTAAGTTCGCCCACACAGCGAAAGTAGCCGTTGGTTTGACGCGTCACGTCGGTGGGGCAGCGCACTTCCTGCAGGGTCAGCCGCCGTCCCTGGCGTTCGATGTCGGCTTTGATGGCCGACTCGATTTCAGCTGTATCGAGCTGATTGCCGCAGGCGGCCAGCAGGGAGACAACCGGGAGCAGTAGGAGGGCTCTAGAGAGGGAAGGCATGCGATCGCAACCCAAAACTTAAAATCTCAGATTAACACTATAGATTTTGTCAGGACCGCGCAGGTAAACGTCTGATTAAGCCCCGTGAGCAACCGGAAACATAGCCCTCAGACCTGCTCTGGGTCAACTCCCAATGCCCTGAGCTGTTCAGCCAGTCGGTCAGCCCGCTGCCGCTCCTGTTCAGCTCGCTGTCGCTCTTGTTCAGCTTTCTCGAAACCCCAGGGCAACAAGCTGCCTGCCTCGTCCCACCAGCGCAGCCAGCAGCCAGTTCGGTTTTCCCGCTGCCCTTGCCAGGTTCCTAGGAACAGAGACATCTCTGGCAACCAGTAGCGGTTATCGAGGGCAGGGGTTTGGAGCGCGTACAGGCCCGCCTGATCTAGCCGGTAGAGTTCTAGCGTGCCGCTATCGGGCTCAAAAATGGCGTAGTTAGGCACCGCCAGAACGCGCTCATAGAAAAACCACTTGCCCAGTGGGTGGGTCGGCTTACTGGAATATTCGCTGCCCTCAGTATCAGAGAGAAACTCCATGACGATGCTGAGCATTTCCCCCTGCAGCCGGGGCGTATAGCTCCGCTTAACGTCTTCCCTCGGCACTCGGATCTGGGGCACATATCCCCAGTCGGGCGCTTTAACGACGATCCTGCCGTTGACGGTGGCACAGATGCCGTAGTTGGTGGTTGCGATCGCAGTTTCAGGCAGTCGCCCCGCCAACTCCAGGCTCTCGGTCAGCGCCGCCGTCAGCGCTGGCTGGTTGATGTTATCCACAGGATCATCATCTAGAACAAAATCGTCCGGCAGCTTTTCCCAAGCAACGTTGAGGCGGGCTGGAGTGGTAACCATACCTAAGCTCAACTGAGTTTACGTTCCTCCATCCTACCTATAGCGCTCACAAATAATTTGTGAGGGTGGGGTGTGGGGGCTACGCCCCCAGCCAGGGGTTCCACCCCTGCACCCGGTTCACATCTCATCTGGGATTGCTATAGCCACACCAGATCTCTTCTACTCAGCTCGCTGTAGGGCTGAGATCTTAGGATCAATAATCTTGCGGCCCATGCCAGGGAACTTAATCGCTAGACAGATCTTGTTGCCCGCCCCAAAAATATGAGTCACTTCGCCCG
>JACVRP010000052.1 GCA_014534385.1 Cyanobacteria bacterium Co-bin13 | reverse complement strand
GCGCTGCTCTACAATCTGCACCCGCAACTCTGGGTCTTTAACAGTCCGAATTTCGGCGTGCATGCCAAAGCGGTCGAGGAGCTGAGGGCGCAGTTCTCCCTCCTCCGGGTTGCCAGAGCCAACCAGCACAAACTGAGCCGGGTGACGAATGGAGATGCCTTCGCGCTCAACCGTATTCCAACCAGAAGCAGCCGAGTCTAGCAGCACGTCTACCAGGTGATCATCGAGTAGGTTGACCTCATCAACATAGAGGATGCCTCGGTTTGCCTTTGCCAGCAGACCTGGCTCAAAGGCTTTGACCCCTTCTGAGAGCGCCTTTTCAATGTCGATGGTGCCGCAGACTCGATCCTCAGTAGCGCCCAGGGGCAAATCTACCATCGGCACTTTTTTCTTGGCCGGAGGTAGCTCGGTTACGCCTCGTTCTGCCAGCAGGTCCGGATCTTGCGGTGCGCGGCTAAAGGGATCGTCGGCTACAACATCAATCTCTGGCAGGAGATCAGCCAGAGCCCGAATGGTAGTGGACTTGCCGGTGCCGCGATCGCCCATAATCATGACGCCCCCAACCTTGGGGTCAATCACGTTGAGCAACAGCGCCAGCTTCATCTCTTCCTGGCCAATTACGGCAGTAAACGGAAAAACTGCACGGCGGGGTGCGGGGGTCGGGGTGGGAGAGGCTGCAACGGTAGGATTCACAGGCGCTTCTGACAATAACAGTATTTAATGACTGTCTTCCATTTTGCCACACTGCCTCCCCTCCAACCCCCGAACCTATAGGGAGAGCAGCTCATCCAAGGCATCTAGTGCCTCGCACTGAGCTTGGCTTCCTTTTTCGGAGCGGGCCATCACAGAACGGTCAGAGATCTGCCGAGAGGGCAGGGCGGCAAAGGGAGAAGCCGTATCGGCAGGAGACCGCCCATAGAGATAATCGTCGCAGTAGCGGCGAAAAACGGCTTCGATGGCGGCGCGGGCGTTTTTCAGCCCCCACTCGGCGGCAATAGATTCCGCCTTTTCTAGCACGTCTCGGCTAAGCCTTACTTTGTTGTCATGCATAGTTGGGTATCACTCGATAGCAGAAATAGCCCCCGTACGTTGGCAAACTGGGGGTCGCCCATTACAGCGAAGAGATTACGGCCTGCTAGCCGGTCAGAAATCAGGTGAGAGCCGCCGCCGGTTACTAAAAAGCGGGTAACTCTAGGCATAAAAGGCGTGAATTGAGCCTTGACTGTCTGGAAGATGCCTTTAAACCAAGGATCGAGATATTCGTCTAGCCAACCCGTCCAGGCCAATCCTGTATCGGCATAGATATGGCCGACTCGAAAGCCGTCCATCACAATGCAGGGGTCGGCTGTGGTGCCGAGGGAATCACTCAGGCGGCGGTCGAAGCTAATGGCTGTTGCCAGTTCGTAGGTGCCGCCCCGATCCATGATGTTTTCATCGATTACTTCGCCGTCAGCATCGACTAGGCGGGTCAGCCAGGTGCCGCCGCCAATGTCGATGACGATGGTGTAGCCCGTATCGGGGATTAGGCCCTGCTTTTGGGCGTAGTGGTAAGCGCCCATGCCCTCCCGCTCTACCTGCACTGACTCGACCGTGACGCGGAAGTCCATACCGTTGCGCCGGAACTCGTGCAGCCCGACTAGCTGCTCCTCGATCTCCACTGCGTTGCGGCCTGGGTCGGGGGTGGAGATGTAGAGCTGCAGCGGAAACTCGGCTACGGTTCCAGCAATCGGCTCCAGGCAGGCGTAGAGGTGAAGCCGGGCCAGCTCCACTTTGTTTTCGATCACGGTCTGCTGCTGGCGGCGATATTTGTACGCCTGGGCTCCGAAGTGGTAGCGACGACCATCGGGCAGCTCAATCAGCGGTGAGGCATCGGAGTAGCTGACGGCATCGCGGCCCTGGGGCAGCTGGTAGCGAACCGAACGAATAGCCTTAGGATGACCATTGCCGTCAAAAAACTTGAGGTCGTAGTTCCCGGCATCGAGGGCCAGGGTGCGAAGGGTCGGGCCGGGGTCAGGGGATTGCGATCGCACAGAGCGTCTGGTTTTGGTAGCCGTGGTCATGGAGTTACCTCAACTGGGCTTTACGTAGGGCCGAAATGGAAGCCTCAACGGGCTGTAAGCAAACGTGGGCACTTTTGTCCCCGTTGGTACACGCGAACTATAGCATGAAGTTCAAACGTACTGGTCAAGCTTTGGCCAAACTTTCGTAAAGAACCCCTGCGAAAGCAGCCGCCGGGCTCCGTATTAAGAAACGCATCACGCTGTCGCGGGTGCTAGCCCACCGGGAAATCTACAGAACAGGTAAGCCACATCGAAAGCATGGCCACAGCCAAACGGCAAACCTTTTTATCTTCCCTAGTGATGTATTTTGAGTCGCTATGCCAGCCCTAAACCACAGCCTAGAAAAGCAAATCGTCGCCGCCGATGGCCGCTATTTAACGCCTGAGGAACTGCGCTCGTTAGAAAACTACGTCAACAGCTATGCCCAGCGGCTGGAGACCTACCAAAAAATCAGCCAGCACAGTGATGCGATGGTGCTAAACGCTCTGAAAAAGTTTGCTCGGGTTCATCCCGAAATCATTCAGCAAAGTGCTAAGCGCTGCCAGTATGACATGAGCGAAGTGCTGCGCTACATTGCCCTCTCTATCCTACGAGATGACGAATTTCTATTTTTGGAAAAGGTCATGTTTTGGCTAGACACTGTGCTGCGGGCCCACCACAAACAAGCGGCCTGCTCCAAGGCATATCAGTATCTTCAGGAAGCCATTGACGAGACTTTAACCCCAGCTAGCTGCAGCTTGATTCGTCCCTACATCAGCATTGTGCTCAACTCTCTTCAGCCCTATAGCTAATTTGGCAGCAAAGGCCCCTCAAGATCTCACGGGTGCAGGCTGGCTCACCTGGCTCTAGAGCTGAGAGCAGCTACTGCTTGACTCGTGACTCTCTATTTCCCTGCCCCTTGCCCCCTCTACCTGCTCCAGATAGCCGATCCAATCGTGGTTGTCCAGCTTTGAGGAAGACCTTATTTATGAACTACACCCGAGAAGTTACCGTCAGCAGGCACTCTTCCCTAGAGGAGCGCAAAGCGGCCCTGTATCAGATCTATGCCCAGGTGCTAGAGCGACAGCCCTACGCCTTTGAGCGAAAGCAATTGGCTAAAGCAGAAGACGATTTTTTACACGACAAAATTGGTGTTAAGCGATTTTTGAAGGCGCTGGGCCACTCAGCAGTTTATCTCAATGAGTTTTACTACGGCTCATCAAACCTGAAATTTTTAGAGCTTTGCTTTAAGCACTTCATGGGCCGAGCGCCTCAAAACCATCAGGAAATGCGAATCTACTGCGATATCCTCATGCGCGATGGGGTGCAGTCCCTCATTACTCACATGATTGACTCTGAGGATTACCGAAAGCATTTCGGCTGCTTTACGGTACCCTACCCGCCCCAGGACGAAACTTACGGATCGCCCAAAGCCTATCTAGAAACCTTCATCTTGAACCGCGAACTGCATGGCCGTCGAGGTAAAGTACTGCCAACGATGTTTTGGCATGAACTGGGCCTAACCTGCGAGGGCGGGCATTGCCGTCTGAAAAATAGCCTGACAGCAACGGCTCAGCAACCCACCCGATCCCAGGGAGATTTTCTGCAAATGCTGCGGTCTATGGACCCGGCAGATTTAGAGCAAATTGCCTCTGCCCTCTCTGCCGATCAGCGGGACAAGCTGCGCCAGGTTTTGATGCAGCCAGCGGGATTCTAATCTGCTGAAGCAAGCTTCAGCTAACAGTAAATAAACCTTCTGTAGGGGCGCGGTTGTCGCGCCCCTACAGGTTCTTACAAAACCTCTGGCAGCCATTAGCTACGTTCCCCCTTTTCCTTACATTGGAAGCAGGGGGATGTAGGATTTAGCCTTACCTAAGGCTGCTTATAACATTTTCTAATCTTCTAAGGTACGAGCTTAGATCCCCTCTGCCCCCCTTAATAAGGGGGGATTACCGGGAAAGCTGTCCTTAAAAGAGTTGGGGGGATCTTACAGCGAGCACTCTGTACCTTAATGGGCTAAGAAACGCTATTGCTTAGAAGCTTGGTTTATAGTTTTCACGTCTTATAAGGCTTAATCAACCACCCGCAGCCGCCCCTGGTGAAGCGCATCATAAACCTTGTTAATGAGGGCAGCATCTCTGGGGCTTAAGGTTTTTTTGGCGAAGGTTGTCATGATTAAAGTCTGGTCGTTTCGGGTAATGCGCCGAGTTGACAAAATTTTCTCTATAGTTTGCTCGAGGGTGGTCATGGTTCTGCACACTGATTACGTGACGAAATAGGAAATGCAATAGGTTCATTGACCGAGAGGCACCCTAGACTTACCGAAATGGCTGGCACTTCTCCAATCTAAGAAAAAGTTCCCATTGCAGCATCGGTGCTCTAACGTATTTCTTCATGAAACCGAAAAACAACTTGCTATAGGTAGAGAGCAGTTTCAACTAGAAGCAGCCAGTCCTTGGCAAAATTACTGGATCGACTCCACAAAATGGCGTCACTGGCAACCGAAATAACTCAAAAAAATAGGGGAAGCGATCGCTCCCCCTATTGGCAAATTTCTCTCACATTAAAAACTTAGACAGCCGCCAGCTCAGGTGTAGGCCGCTTGCTGTTGCGAATGCTTTCGATAGCCGTTGCGTAGTCAGGCGCATTGAAGACCGCAGATCCGGCCACAACGGCATTGGCTCCTGCCTCTAGCACCTGCCAGGTGTTGTTGGCCTTGAGGCCGCCGTCTACCTCAATCCACGGATCGAGGCCGCGCTCATCGCACATCTGACGCAGCGCTTGAATCTTGGGAATAACACCAGGAATAAAGCTCTGCCCGCCAAAGCCGGGGTTGACGCTCATGATCAGCACCAGATCACAAAGCTCCAGCACGTACTCAATCAAAGATAGGGGCGTGGAGGGGTTGAGCACGACGCCTGCCTGCTTGCCCAGTTCCTTAATTTGACCCAGGGTGCGGTGTAGGTGGGGAGAGGCATTGTGCTCAGCGTGGACCGAGATAATGTCGGCCCCTGCTTTGGCGAAGCCTTCTACGTACCTCTCTGGCTCTACGATCATCAGGTGCACGTCTAGGGGCTTTTGGGTGACCGGGCGAATGGCTTCGACGATCAGGGGGCCGATGGTGATGTTCGGCACAAACCGACCATCCATGACATCCACATGAATCCAGTCTGCTCCTGCCTGGTCGGCAGCCCGGATCTCTTCGCCCAAACGGCTAAAATCAGCCGACAAAATAGAAGGTGCAATAACAGTGGACTTATTGGATTTGGCCTGGGTCATGGTGAGCGAGTTCTCCTGTCGTCATCATGTGTCTATCGTAACAAAACCTTACGTTTTTCTCACATTTGGGAGCCGCTTTTTTAGGCGAAAATACTCATTTCTTTACGAGCCTCGCTGCCGCGTCGCTAAGTTTGCTCAAGGAATACCGCTTTAGCTCGCCCGAATACTGCTGCTACTTTCGAGAAGAATCTTGAAAAAGTCTTAGGCAAGGCCTAGGATTTGTACCCGTCTGCCGGTCTATAAGATAGAGTTTGGCCAGAGAATGCTTTGCTGACAACGTCTTATGGTCAAATCTGTTCGCGCCTGGCTGCCCACTTCGCTGTCCAAGCCTGCCCTTTGTTTGGGAGCCGGTCTGGGAGCCAGTGCTCTGGCCCTGCCGGTGATGGCGCTCTCCCTCTCGGTTGGCTCTGAGGGCATTGATGCGCGCCGTTTACATGCTGCACCCTACAACCTAACCGGACAAAAAATTGCCATTGGCCAGGTAGAGATTGGTCGACCTAGCCAGTTTGGGCTTGACAAAGTTGCCTATGAAAACATGCCGGTTGCGGTGCGGCAGGTTTTTCTCTTGACCCGAACGGCTTCGGCGGACGAGTTTATCGATGGCCACGCGGCTAATGTAGCGGGCATCATGATCAGCCAGGACAAGCAAAATACCGGAGTAGCCCCCGAAGCTCTGCTTTATTCTGCGGCGGTAGGGCCATTGCTGGACCGGAGCGGGCAGCCGGAGGAGTGCTTGGCTTCTCAGCACCTGGCGCTGCAGAATGGCGGCGATGTACGAGCTATTAACTTCAGCTTTGGTGAGTCGTTAGGCCGCGACCCGCGCCCGGAACCGGTGCTGGATGGCAATGCTCTGCTGACTCAGTGTATTGACTGGTCTCACCGAGTCCATGATGTGCTGTACGTAATTGCGGGCAACCAGGGCGGTGGCGGCATTCCGATTCCGACCGACAACTTCAATGGCATCAACGTTGCCTATTCCAGGGTGGAGGACGGGATCTTTAGCAAGGTAGACTTCTCCAACCTAAGCAGCGAGCCTGCCTTCCAACCAACTCGGGCAGTAGGGCCAGAGACCAACGAAGGGCCGCGCCGCTCGATTAACCTGGTGGCCCCGGGTAGCCAGATTGCGCTGCTTGACCCAGACGGGCAACAGCGAGTGGGCAGCGGCACCAGCTTTGCTGCGCCCCATGTGGTGGGCACCGCTGCGCTGCTGCAGCAGTTGGCTGACCGGCAAATCCGCTCGGGCGCACCTAACTGGAGCTTGGATGCCCGTAAACCGACCGTGATCAAAGCCATCCTGCTCAACTCTGCCGATAAGCTGGCGGATACGGGGGATGGGCTGCGGCTGGGCATGTCTCGAACCCTGCTGGATCAGAAAAATCAGAGCTGGATAGAGTCGGATGCCTATCGCGATCGCAAAATTCCGCTGCACAACGAGTTAGGCACGGGTCATCTCAACGCCTACCGGGCCTACCAGCAGTTTAATCCTGGGGCCTTTTCGGCCGACGCACCGGTTCCAGCGATTGGCTGGAACTACAGCACGCTAGAGTCTCCGGTACCCCCGACCGACCTGCCCCGCACCAACACGGAAATCCGCTACGAGGACTACGTTTTTGAATCGCCCCTGCAGGCTGGCAGCTTCATCTCTGCCACGCTCACCTGGGATCGACAGGTGGTGCTCAACGATGCCAACGGCAACGATCTCTACGACCTGGGGGAAACCTTTGAAGATCGAGGGCTCAACAACCTCGATGTCTACCTGATGCGGGCCGAGGATAACGACCTGTCAGCTAGCATTTGGTCGTCAGAGAGCGAAGTAGACAGCACTGAACATATTTTTTATCAAATTCCGGAAACAGGACGGTACAAACTGAGAGTTATTTATCGACAGCGGGTACCGGACGAGATTATTCAGCCTTACGCCTTGGCGTGGTGGGCAGTCCCGGCCCGGTAGCCTGCCTACCTATCGCTGGGGAATTCGCGTCTATGGCTGAAGTTGATAATGCGATCGCACTCACCTGTGCCCGCCTCTGCCAAGAGGTGTACAAGGACTTTACAGACATTCGGTTTGAGGCTCTGCCCGATACTGAGATGACTCTGATTCAGAGTGAGGATTCTGGGTTTACCGATACCCAGGTGGCCTTTCTCCACAAGGAGGGGTCAGAGCGAGTATTTGTCGTCTTTCGGGGCAGCGATAGGTCGATTGACTGGATGAACAACTTCCAGTTTCGCCAGCAAATTTACCCCTACGGTGACGGCAACAGCGACGTTAAGTTTCATTGCGGGTTTATGTCGGCCTATTTTGCCGTACGAGACCGGCTGCTGCCCGCAATCGAAAAGATTCCCCAGCCCAAGCTCATGATTACTGGCCACAGCCTAGGCGGTGCCCTGGCCACAATTGCGGCCCTAGACATTCAGTACAACATCACCAGCAAAAACAACCAGGCCATTGAGGTCTACACCTTCGGCGCGCCCCGCGTAGGCAACAGGGCCTTGGTCGAGTCCTACAACGGGCGGGTGCCCAACAGCTACCGCTATATCTTTGGCTGGGATATCGTGACCCGCATTCCTCGTGCCTGGCAGGGCTACGCCCATGTGGACAAAGAGGTGGTGGTGGGCTCTCGCTGGACCTGGAAGTTCCTCAGCCGCCGCTTCAGCGACCACGCCATTGACAACTACATCTCGGCTCTAAAGGAGGAGGTCAAAGGCCAGGAAGTAGGTCTGGGCTGACCAGCCGTTACCCAACCGTTACCAAATCTGTAATCAGGGGCGCGGCAAAGTAGAGCCGTGCCACGGTGATAGGGTGACTGTTTTGCTCGGTAGGATCTGTAAATACAATGGCACTCAAATGGATGGGCTGGCTTACCTTAGCGGCCCTAATTGCAGTGAATTTTTGGGGCTGTGCCCGAGTTCCCGGTCAGGCTGGTTCTGGAGCAGTTCCCCCTGGCTCTGAGGCTCAAGAACCCCCAAACGTCGACTTGACCGCTCCGGTAGACCCTAAATTAGTCGAGGCCCAAAACCGCTTTGGCTTCGAACTGCTGGCTCAGCTGCAGCAGGAAGCCCCCCAGGAAAATCGGGTGCTGTCTCCCCTCAGCGTGTCTATGGCCCTGTCTATGGCCCAGGCGGGGGCGGCTGGCGCGACCCTAGATGCCATGAAGCTGACCCTTAACCTGGAGGGCATGGAAGTGACGGCAGTCAACGATGCGATCGCAACCCAGATCGCCATTCTAGAAGCCGCTGACCCCGATACCCAGCTAGAGCTAGCCAACTCACTTTGGGCCAGGGCTGGCGGCATTGACCTGAAGCCAGACTTTGTAGACATTGCTGAATCTGCCTACCGGGCAGAGGTGCAGGTGCTAGACTTTGGTCAACCCTCGGCCCTGCGAACGATTAACAGCTGGGTGGAGCGGGCCACGGCGGGCAAAATTCCCGGCATTCTCGACGAAATCAGCCGCGATGATGTGCTGTTTTTGCTCAACGCGGTTTACTTTAAGGGGGCCTGGCAGTCTCCCTTTGACCCCAACGAAACCCGCCAAGAGCCTTTTTACCGGACCGACGGCAGCACGGCTAACCGGCCTTTAATGACCCAGTCTGGTGACTTTTCATATACCGAGGGCGAAAATTTTCAGGCCGTTAACCTGCCCTACGGCAATGGTCGGCTCAGCATGGTGGTGGTGCTGCCCAAAACAGAGGCAGCCCTGGCAGAGCTACAGGCTCAGCTCACAGCCGATACCTGGCAGCAGTGGCGCAGTGAATTTAGTCAGCGCCCCGGCAATCTGCGTCTGCCCCGCTTTCAGATGGAGTATGGCGTGGGTTTAAATGAGCCGCTCAAGGACCTGGGCCTGGGTCTGGCCTTTGACCCCGATCAGGCAGACTTCAGCAACTTGAGCGACGCATCGACCTTTATCAGCGAGGTCAAGCACAAGACTTTTATTGAAGTGAATGAGGCCGGTACAGAGGCGGCAGGAGCCACGTCCATCGGCATTAGCGTGACTTCGGCCCCGATTCAGCCGCCGCTGCCGTTTCAAATGGTGGTCAACCGCCCCTTCTTTATAGCCATTCAGGACCAGGTCAGCGGTTCAATTTTGTTTATGGGCTGGGTGATGGACCCAACGTCATGAAGGGCATAAACACCCCAAAAACGCCAAAAAAAACGAGAGGCGCGACTGATCGCGCCTCTCCGAGGTGTGGACAATTTGCCCAATTTACGGGTTCGATTGCCGGAGGCGTCGTTGCCATTCCTCGTCTATCTTGTCGGAGTTAGCGGCTTCCTGCTCAATTAGATCCTGCTCGGTGGTGTAGGCCAAGTTGTCCTGGGTGACGATGGCCTGAGCCGCAAACTGACGGGCAAAGGCCAGTTTTCCTTGAAGGGCAGGGCTGGCGGCGGTCAGTGCGATCGCATGTTCCTCCCGCTGACTATTGCGGGCATCGATCCGGCGGTTTTGCTGCTGCACCCAGAAGTAACGCACTAGGGGCAGAGCTAGAAAAGCAGCACCGTAGCCCAGCAGCAGCCAGTAGATAGAGTTGGCAAAGGCAACTAGCCCGCCAAGTTCAGCCACTAGAACCTGATCCTGCAGCAAATTTCCCAAAACCAGAGCTCCAATCAAATTTGCTGAGCCCAAGCCGATAGCCATCGTGACCTGGCCTGAGGTGGCCTGGCTAAAACGGCGCGGCAGCTCCTGCAAAAACTGAGGCACAGAGATGGAGCGGCGATTTTCGGCCATCACCTGAAGTTCGGGGAAGTGGTAGATCAGCTGCCCCTCAGGGCTAACCTCAGGCTGACCATTGAAGCGGCTGAGTACCGGCAGCATGTAGTCCTCGTACTCCCGTGACCAGCCCTGGCCCAAAGCATCAAGGTAGGGAGCAATCTGCTCAGCCACCACAGCACCCCGGTTGTTGCGAATTACAGCGGCAATGGTCTGCCAGCGCCGCTCCTCTAAATCAGCGTTGGGGTCACCATCGCCAAAGAGAAACGAAAAAATCGCTTCTAAAAAGTTGAGCTCACTCTTCTCCCGAGGCCGCCGCTGCCGACCGTATCTGTAGTCAAACAGGTAAAAGGGATTGCCTAGCCATAGACGGGGCATAAAGATAAAGCCACCGCCACCGCTTCTTCGATTATCCCGATTGTCTCCTTGCTGAGACGTCTGGGCAGCCATTACCAGAGCAAAAATGGCCACCGCAATTAGAACCAGCGACAGGATCAGCAGAATCCCAAAGGAGATGCGGATTAGGTAGAAAAGCACCCGCCAGATCCGGTTCCAGGTTTCTTGGAGCCGCAGCCGCCAGGACTTGCTGAGTAAAATAGTGCGGGCATTCCGGGGAAACTGATAGGCGATTTCCCCGACTTCAGACACCTGCAGGTGCGCTTGAACATCGCTAGCCAGCGCTAGGACTCCCTGCTGAGCCACATTCAGAGGTAGACCGGCTTCCGCAGCCACGTCCCCCACCGTAACCCGGTAGCCCAGCCGTTCAACCGCCTGCAAAACTGCGGCGTTTTGAGCCATGTCGAAAATTCCTTCGGATTTGCAGTCTCTTCTAGTATAGAAATTGCTGACTGCTCCCTTAGGCGGCAAACCGAACTCGGGCAACCCATTTCACCCATCCCGAATCACTTAAAAAGCAGGCCAACCGACCCAAGAGGGGGTTGACCTGCTGAATTAGAAAACCAGCTGCACAGCGATTTAGAACTGGAGTTGGTTCAAACGGGACTAGGCACGTTTGCCCAAAACCTGGTCCTTTAAGGTATTGATATCTTCAACCAGTTCCTGACGATTAGAGGCTCGCAGCAGATAGCGGTAAACAAACCAGCCGCTATAGGTCAGGCCAATCAGCTCAAAGGTAGGAGACAGAAGCGGGATCTCGTTGATGGCCCCGAGGATGGCAAGCACCAGTTTGACTGAGATGATGCTGGCAAAAATAAGGCCTACAGTGATGATCGGGCGCTGGTATTCCTTAAAGAAGTCTGTCACGTACTCAGGCAGGTCACCCAACAGTTCTGAAACTTTGTCCAAAACCTGCTGAACCTGTTGGGAAGTGCCACCACCCAGATATGAATCTGCAGAATCTGACTGTGTAGCCGCTTCAGGCGTAGTAACCGAGCCGTCCGGTTCAAGCAGCATGGGTTCGGTCTTATATTCTGTTTCCATGTTTAGTCTTCCGGGGGGTCTTCTAACAACAACAGCTAAGAATACACTCAATTTGTTTTGAGCGTTAGCAGAGTTATAGAACGAAACTCAGAGTTTTTCAAATCCTCAAAAGGGTGAGATTCTTTGCGGCTGCCTGACTATTGGTCTAGTCCCAAAGCTCGGGGTTTTCCTCACTCGCCCGAAAAGCTCTCCAAAGAGTTCAGCAGGTCACGGAGCTTGCGGCGGTCAATCACGATTTCGGGGTCAACAGCCCGGGACTTTGCTGGGTCACTGCTGGGCTGTCGGGGAAGATGCTGAATGAAGCGGCAATTTGATCGCCTAGGACAAGGGGGGGTGGTCATCTTGGGGAAGCCTTGCTGCTGCGTTTAGTTCAAAGGTACTATTCTCTGCCTACACTCAATTCTCCTGCCAATCGTCTCAAAAAGATTCTCTCCTGCGAAAGATGTGATTGCTTGTTACGATTTCCTCAAAAAATGTTTTCAGCCTGAGCAACCCCGCTAGCTCTACTAAAATACGTCATATAGCCAACGAATTTTTGCCTAGGAGGGCGGTGCGCCTATCGATACGATTCATGGTCAGCTGCAGGGGCTCAAGCCCAGTCAGCTCAAACAGCTTCAAAGGCTTTACCACCAGCGACTGCCGGGCGATCGCATTACCACTCCAGAGTTTGCCCAGCGGTTAGCTGCCATTAGTACTGAGATTAACCAGCCGGTCTGTGCCTATCTCAATCGTCGGGGCCAAGTTATTCGCATTGGGGTGGGCACCCCCCGCCAAACCCAAATCCCGCCCCTAGAGCTGCCCCGCTATGGAGCCGAGCGTCTGTGCGGCATTCGCTGTATCGCCACCCAGCTCAAGGCCGAGCCACCCAACCACAGCGTGCTGACGGCAATGGCCCTGCAAAGGCTTGATGCTTTGGTAATGGTGACGTTGACCGGCGGCGGCTTTGAACGACGAGGCGGCGGCGCAACCGGCTACGTACAGGAAGCTTACCTGGCCCATTTGGTAGCCCATCCTGAGGAGCGCTGGACGGTCTCGCCGCCCCTAAGTCTAGATATTCTGGCTCAGCAGGACTTTCTAGACCTGGCAGAAGGGCTTGAGGAGGAGTTCCGCAGGCAGTTTATTGCTCGTCAGGTTGATGCCGACCACGATCGGGTGCTGATTGTTGGCCTGATGACGGCTAAACAGAGCAAGCAGCAGTTTCAGAACCGCGTTATGGAGCTGGAGCGGCTGGTCGAGAGCGCTGGAGGCGATGTCCTCGATATGCTGCACCAGCGGCGGGAGCGCCCCCACCCCCAGACGGTGCTGGGAGCCGGCAAGGTGCAGGAAGTGTCTCTGGCAGCCCAAACTTTGGGCGCTAACCTAATCGTGTTTGACCGCGACCTGTCTCCGGCCCAGGTACGTAACCTGGAGAATCAGATCGGCATTCGCGTAGTTGATCGCACCGAGCTGATTTTAGATATCTTTGCTCAGCGGGCCAAAACCGGAGCCGGAAAACTTCAGGTGGAGCTAGCACAGCTAGAGTATCAGATGCCCCGGCTGACCGGACGGGGGCAGGCGATGTCTCGCTTGGGAGGTGGTATCGGAACCCGAGGCCCCGGTGAAACTAAGTTAGAAACTGAGCGGCGGACAATTCAGCGGCGCATCGCCCGCCTGCAGCAGGAGGTCAACCAGCTCCAGGCCCACCGGGCCCGGCTACGGCAGCGGCGGCAGCACCAGGAGGTGCCCTCGCTGGCGGTGGTGGGCTATACCAACGCGGGCAAGTCCACGCTGCTCAATGCGCTGACCAATTCTGAGGTCTACGCCGCTGACCAGCTCTTTGCCACCCTCGATCCGACCTCGCGCCAGCTCACGGTGCTCGACAGCGCTACCCACGAGCCGCGCAGCCTCATTCTCACCGATACTGTGGGCTTTATTGAGGATCTGCCGCCGCCGCTGATGGATGCCTTTCGGGCCACCTTAGAGGAGGTGACCGAGGCCGATGCGCTGCTACACGTGGTCGATCTGTCGCACCCAGCCTGGCAGGCACAAATTCACTCGGTGATGGGCCTGCTGCAGCAGATGCCGGTCACGCCCGGCCCCATCCTGCGGGTGTTTAACACGCTAGATGAGGTGGGCAGCGATGCGC
>JACVRP010000601.1 GCA_014534385.1 Cyanobacteria bacterium Co-bin13 | reverse complement strand
GGCAAAGTGAAGTTTTGTAAACAGATGAGTAACAAAATTAGTAACAAACTTCTTCCCTTGCCTGGTCGCCCTGCCTGGCGGCTGAGGGGCCTAGCGTGTCTAAGCTGTTTTTGTGAGATAGGGTTGAGCCTGCGTTTTACCCTGCAGCAGCAGATTAAAGCCCTCCAGCCATACCCGAAAGGAGGGTCAGTCCGCAGCCATTCCCCTGCAGCCCATTTCGTCCATCCCGTCCGCTGTGCTTACGTTACCTACGGGAGCCGAAACGGCTAAGCCCTAAACTCTGAAGCGACCAGCATAGAGCCGATGCCAAGGTCGCTGAAGATCTCCAGCAGCAGAGCATGGGGCACTCGACCGTCGATAATGTGGGCGGCCCCCACTCCCTGGGCCAAGGATCGCACGCAGCAGTTGACCTTGGGAATCATGCCGCCTGCGACAACACCGCTGTCGATCAGCTCGCGGGCCTGCTGAATGTCGAGCTTGTGAATCAGGGTGGAGGGATCTTTGTAGTCGCGCAAGATGCCTCGGGTATCGGTCAGCAAAATTAGCTTTTCAGCCCCCAGTGAGGCGGCGATTTCGCCTGCTACCGTGTCGGCATTGATGTTGTAAGCCTGGCCCTTTTCGTCTGCAGCCACGCTGGAGACAATCGGAATGTAGCCCGCTTCAACCAGAGACTTCAAGAGCTGCGCATCGACGCTGCTCACCTCACCGACAAAGCCGATGGCTTCATTGCCCTGGGATCGAGCGGTAATCAGGTTGCCATCCTTTCCACAGAGGCCAACGGCCTGCCCACCCGACTGATTAATCAGGGAAACCAGCTCTTTATTAACCCGGCCCACCAGCACCATTTCCACCACATCCATTGTGGGGGCATCGGTCACGCGCAGGCCGTCTTTAAACTGCGGTTCGATGCCCAGCTTAGCGAGCCAGGTGTTGATCTCAGGCCCGCCGCCATGCACCACCACAGGCCGAATGCCCACACACGACATAAACACAATGTCGCGAATGACGTCGGCTTTGAGGCTGCCGTCTTTCATGGCTGCCCCGCCGTACTTGACGACCACCGTGCGGCCCCGAAACTGCTGAATGTAGGGCAGCGCTTCGCTGAGAATCTGAACGCGATCGGCAGCTTCTGCCTCGGTCAATTCTTTTTTTAGGGCGGGCGTAAACTGAGCCATAGGAGTGCTGAAGTGAGGTGCAGAAAGGCGTTTGGCGGATGGCTAGAAGCAGCCATCCCTGTAGTTTATCAGGCTACTCGTTGGGCAACCGCTCCTGCCGGTCTTCCTCAACTCGCTGCTGTAGCAGGGTGAGGAGGCGGGCTGCGATCGCATCTTCATCCTCACCCGCCGCCACCGTCAGCCGCAGATCGGCCTGGGCGTAGAGGGGTTCTCGCTGGCTTAGCAGAGCTTGTAGCGTCTGGGGCCAGTCTGGCCGCTGCAGCAGGGGCCGTCCAACGTCTCCCTGCAGGCGCTGCTCCAGCAGATTCAGGGGCACATCCAGCCAGATCACCACGCCATGCTGCAGGTAGCTCCAGTTCATCTGCTGCGTCACAATGCCGCCCCCCGTTGCCACGACTAGCCGGGTATAGGCCGCCAGCTGCGACAGCACCTGCGTCTCCATACCCCGAAACGCCTCTTCTCCCTGCGTCTCAAAAATCTCAGCCACGCTCTGCCCCACCGCCTTCTCAATCAGGGCGTCGGTATCAAAAAAGCGATAGCCCAGGCCCTGAGCTAGCCGCTTTCCGGTCGTGCTCTTGCCCGCCCCCATCATGCCGATGAGGTAGAGGTTAGTGCCTTTGAGGAAGTCAGCGTTGGTCATGGTTTAAAGGGTGGAGGGGTAGGAGAGTAGGAGAGTGATTGGGAGAGCGGTTAGGAGGGTGATTGGGAGAGCGGGCGGATAGGTGAGGTGGAGACGGAGAAGAGG
>JACVRP010000272.1 GCA_014534385.1 Cyanobacteria bacterium Co-bin13 | reverse complement strand
GGCAAGACCTGCGCGATCGCAACTACCCCCGCCGCCCTCACAGCCCTGACTCCCTTCTGCAGCGCCACCCACACCCCCATTTGGCTGCCTGCTGCTCTGGCAGCCAAACCGACGTTTCCTGGGCTGCAGGTGGAGGTCTATGCGGGGAGCCTGCGGCAGACCCTCGAACAGCTCTGGCCGGAGCATCAGGCCCTGGTCTTTGGCCTGGCGACCGGAGCTGTGGTGCGGCTGATTGCCCCGCTGCTGGGCAGTAAAGCCACCGATCCGGCAGTCGTCGTGGTTGATGAGGCAGGCCAGTTCGCCGTTAGCCTCTGCGGCGGTCATCAGGGTGGTGCGGATCAGCTGGCGCGGACGGTGGCCCACTACCTGGAGGCAACCCCTGTGCTCACGGGCAGCGCTCACCATCGCAATCTGCCGGGCATTGACGTACTCGGAATCCCTCTGGGTTGGGTCAAGGGGGCGGGCAACTGGACTGGGGTCAGCGCTGCGATCGCACGCAACCAACCAGTACAGGTGCTGCAGGAGGCCGGATCGACCCTGTGGCAGGCAGGGCTTCCGGCAGATCATCCCTTTCAGTTTGGCTGGCCGGAAGAAACCAGTCAGCCAGAAGCCTCCGCTCGAGTCTGGATCAGCCCGATCCAGCGGCGCTTTGCTGAAGACGGTCCGCCCAAGGTCCAGTGGCATCCCCGCGTCTTGTGGGTGGGCATTGGCTGTGAGCGGGGAACTTCGCAGGCGCTGATTGAGCTGGCGATCACCCAGGTGTTGGCGGCTAAGCACTTGGCGGTGAATGCGATCGCAGGCATTGCCACCCTCGATCTCAAGGCGGATGAAGCGGGCCTGGTGGCCCTGTGCCAAGAACGGGGCTGGCCCCTGCGCTGCTTCTCCCCGGAGCAGCTCAAAGCGATTCCGGTGCCCAATCCTTCTCCTGTGGTCGAAAACGCCGTAGGCACCCCCAGCGTGGCCGAAGCGGCTGCGCTTGCAGCGGCCCAACCTCCCACTGCTCCGGCAAAGGAGCCGGAGCATGCCTCCACCTCAGCTGAACTGCGCGTTTCTAAGCAGGTAGTCCGCCAGAGCGATCAGCCGGGAGCTGTGACCGTCGCCGTGGCTCAAGCGCCCCAAGAGTACACGGGCCGTACAGGCAACCTCTGGCTGGTGGGCACTGGCCCCGGCAGCCTCGATCAGATTACCCCTGCGGCCAAAGCCGCTATTAGCCAGGCCGACGCGGTCATTGGCTATGCCCTCTATGTCGATCTGATCCGACCGCTGCTGCGTCCGGGGCAGATTATCGAAGCCCTGCCAATTACCCAGGAGCGGCAGCGAGCCGAACGCGCGATCGCACTGGCCCATTGGGGTCTGACAGTAGCCGTGATCTCCTCAGGCGACTGCGGCATCTACGGCATGGCCGGACTCGTACTAGAACAGCTAAAAACCTTAAATTGGGATGGCGCTAGCCCAGGTGTGCAGGTGTTTCCCGGCATTTCTGCGCTCCAATCGGCGGCGGCTAGGGTAGGAGCCCCGCTCATGCACGACTTCTGTGCCATTAGCCTGAGCGATTTATTGACCCCCTGGGAGGTGATCCAGCAGCGCTTGGAAGCCGCTGCTCAGGCCGATTTTGTAGTGGCTCTCTACAACCCCAAATCAAAAACCCGCACCCATCAAATCACAGTGGCGCAGGAAATTTTCCTACGCCACCGGGCTCCAGAGACCTCAGTTGCTCTGGTTCAGTCTGTTTATCGGCCAGAAGAACGGGTGCAGGTGACGACACTGACAGAGATGCTGCAGCACCCCATCGACATGCTAACGACAGTGCTAATCGGCAACCGCAGCACCTTTACCCATGCCGGACACATAATCACCCCCAGAGGCTATCTGGGTCAGGTGTCGGCTCCTGATCAACTCTAACGACCCCGGTCAACTACCCTCCATATCCCAGGTAGGTCCGGCTGAGATAGCGGCTCAGCCGCCGTAGGCCACCTTCCTGCTTCACGGCTCGCTCAGTGGAAACGCCCAACACTTTGCCAAACTCTTCATCCGACAGTTGTCCCGTCTGGTGCTTCTGAAAAGCATCTACCACGGTGATCAGCTCATCCACCGAAAAGGGATAGCCGTGCTGAGCTGCAAACTCGGTTACAACCGGGGCTCGCTCTCCCTTTAAGGCTTCGGTTTCCTGGGGATCGAGGGCGGCTTCGGTGCTAATGTCACCGTCGCCTACTCCCAGCAGCTGCTCTAGCTGCTTTCGAATTGCCGCATCATCGGCTGTCTTCTGCATAAACTGCAGAACGGTTGTTGTTGCCATGTCTAAGACCTCAGTCTAGCTGCGTATCGAATTAAGCAAGGCGTACAAAGACCAATCAACTAATTCCTAGAACCAGTCTTATATCCGGTATAACAATGCTTTCGGCCTGCAACCCTTAATAAATTCCAAAACTTACCTACTTATCTACCTGCAGGTTGAGTAACAATGTTTCTGACTCTGCAAATAGACAGTCTGAGCTATGAGCCTACCGTCTCAGCCTCGACTCCGGCGCTGGCCCCTCTGGCTGCTGGGGATCACGCTGTTGGTGCTGCTGCTAGGTGCGATCGCATATCTGCTGCAGCCAGATCTAGTTACCGCCACCGTTCTCGCCGCTGGCTAACCTGAGGCTGATCCAAGGCCCGGTTATAGATCGCTTCGTTGGCCCGCACCGACTTCTCTAGATCCACGATAGGAGCGGGGTAGTCAACGCCGATACGAACGCCAAAACGGGTCCGCTCCCCCGCCTGCAGCTTCCACGGCGCATGCACCTGCTGAGCTGGGATCTGGGCTAGCTGGGGCAGCCAGTGCTTGACATACTTCCCCTGGGGATCGTAGTCCTTGGCCTGCTTAGGAATATTGAAATAGCGGAAGCCCCGAGCATCGTTGCCTACGCCCGCTGTGTAGTTCCAGTTGCCGTAGTTGCTGCAGACATCGTGGTCAATCAGGCAGGATTCGAACCACTCGGCCCCCATGCGCCAGTCGATGCCCAGGTTTTTGGTGAGAAAGCTGGCCACATTTTGCCGACCCCGGTTGGACATAAAGCCGGTCGCGGCCAGCTCCCGCATATTGGCATCAACAAAGGGAAACCCAGTTTCGCCCTGCCGCCAAAGCTCAAACCGGGTCCAATCCTGCTTCCACTCAATCGACAGGCCCCGCAGCCCAGACGGGTAAAACACTTTGTTGCCATGCTTGGCACAGATAAAGCGGAAATAGTCTCGCCAGAGCAGCTCAAACACCAGCCAATAGGTCGAGTCGTTCTTAAATCGGTTGGCCTCGTAGTGCTGTACCTCCTCATAGATCTTGCGGGGCGACAGGCAGCCCAGGGCCAGCCAGGGAGAAAATTTGGAGGAATAGTCGGCTCCCAGCAGGCCATTGCGGGTCTCTTTATAGCGCTTCAGGCAGTCTGTGTCCCAGAGGTAATGGCGTAGCCGCTTCAGGGCTGTTGTTTCGCCACCAGCAAACTTTAAGACAGCTCGCTCGTCGGGCGTGGGAGCCGCTACCAGGCTCTCTAGCGTGGGCAGCTCCCCAGGCGGCATTCCCTCTACCAGAGAAACTTGCTTGGGTACCGGAAACAGGGGGGCCACGGCGCTGTCTTGCTCCACTCGCTTGCGAAACTGGGTAAATACTTCTGGCACCTGGCTGAGGGCAAAGGGAAGATTGTCGGGGTGGTACAGAGTGGTTCCCCAAAAACTTCGGACCTTGGCTCCCAAAGCCTCCAGCTTTTCTGTCAAAACTTCGGCAACGGCCCGTTCCTCGGCGGTTATTTCTTCATGCCAGTAAACAGCATCGATCTCTAGCTGCCGCACCAGTTCAGGAATCACCGCCTCAGGCCGACCCTGCCGTAGGATCAGATCTCCGCCCAAGGCCTGCCAGGACTGACGCAAATCGGCCAGGCTCTCGATCAAAAACTGAGTGCGGTGCGGCCCCGTTTTGGCAAACCCAAAGGCAGTCTGCCCCCATTGCCGAGGGTCAAAACAATACAGCGGTACAATTTGGCTCCCCTGCTGCAAAGCTCGATAGAGCGGTTCGTGGTCGTGCAGCCGGAGGTCGTTGCGGTACCAGATCAAAGTTCGCATGGGCACAGGAAGCAGCAAGGGTAAACAGTGGGCAGGTAGCGTACAGCCCTTGAGTATTCTAAATAATTGTTACGAACCTTAGAAGATTTAGCTCCAAAGCAGTGGCTGTGGCCTCACTATCCTGAAGCTGCTTGAGGGATCGCTAGGATAGTGGGGCGTTGACCCACCAAGGCTTTATTGGGCTAGAGCAGCTATGACTGATCGGGATGCGTTTGTTCAGGCTTTGAGGGATGCGATCGCACCTAAGGGCCAGCCCAACTCCTTAGGAGAGGCTGCGCCAACGACCCTCGCCCCCCTGCTTTACCCCAGCGAAACCGACGCCCCACTAGACGTTGTGATCTGGGAGATCAATGCCCTGAACCCAGATGCTCTGCGACAGCACCTCAACCTGCCCCAAGGGACTCCAATTGAAGAACGCTCAGTTAACGCTTTCTTTGATCGGGTTACCTGCGATGTCCCTGGCGCTTACTGCGCCTGGCAAGGCCCCGATGCTCACACCTTAGCTCAGCAGTACCAGAGCCTTCGCGACCTGCTTCAAACCCATTTATGCGGCCTTACTGTTTATCGGATTGGGGCGATCGAAATAACTGCCTACGTCGTCGGGCAGCACGACCCTACTACCTGGATTGGCATCACTACCCAGATTGTTGAAACTTAGGGAGGCGGGAGGAGCCCAGCTCTTCTGCCTTCTAGCTTCTACCCCCACCTATCAAGCTGCCCCCCATTGATCAAGCCAGCGGCGCACATTCTTCCGGCAATAGCGCCACTACAATATCGGTCTCCAAAACCTGGACTAGCCAATAGCCTGTCGCCGAGCCATCCCGCTCGACCTCCTGAGTTAAAATCACCCCGGTTTCCCCAGAGACATAATCTGGATAGTAAATCTTCACCTTAAGGCCAGCCTGCAAACTGTTCCGAATCAACAAAGTCATACCCGTCTAGAGTAAATAAGTATTGCTCCTTAAAAAGGGTATCCGAATTATTAGGAGATGCCTACTAGGCTTTAATTTGGAGCTCAACCCTTGCTGTCATTAGCGGCAGGAATTATTGCGGCCAAACAGTTTCCTTTTATACATTTTAGTGGGCGGTAGAAATTTAGTCAGCTAGAGCGCAGCGTTGCAGCTTCTCAAGCACAGGCCGTTTCCCGCGGTGGCAATCACTCAAATAGAAAATATCCCTATCTCTATCTTTTAGCGGTTGCCAGGTTGTTTAAGCAGCCTCATGCAGGATAGGAGTATCTCTCCCAACAGGATAAAATCTGCCTTTTGAGTTATTTAGCGCTAAGACTCTAGTCACTTTTTTTAAATAACGATAGCCTTTCATTGAAGTC